>DKGO01000121.1 GCA_002453315.1 Caryophanales bacterium UBA6768
TTAAAAAGTTGATGAAAAAAAGTAACATTTCAAAAGAAGATAAAGGGCTAATTGTCGGTTTAGGAAATTGGAATGTGACACCAGATGCATTGGGGCCAATGACAGTTGAGAAAGTTCTAGTTACAAATCATTTATTTGAGTTAAATTATGAAACCGTTGAAAAAGGATATCGACCAGTTGCGGCTATTTCTCCCGGTGTTATGGGGGTGACAGGGATGGAAACAAGCGACATTGTATTAAGTATTATTAATTCATTTTCCCCAAGCTTTGTTATTGTTGTTGATGCATTAGCATCAAGATCTATTGATAGAATTAATGAAACAATTCAATTAACAGATTCGGGAATACATCCGGGTTCAGGTGTAGGGAATAAGAGAAAGGAGCTAAGCAAAGAAACGTTAGGTATCCCTGTTTTTGCTATTGGAGTCCCAACAGTTGTAGACGCAGTATCTATTGTGAGTGACACATTAGATTATGTGTTGAAGCATTTTGGAAGAGAGTGGCAGGAAAAAGATAGCCCGAGATCTGCTCTGTTATCGGAGGGTATGCCAGTTTCCCATGAAAACTTAACTGAACAAGATTTACCAAGTGAAGCGAAGCGCAAAGAGTTCCTCGGTTTAATTGGTAATTTATCTAATGAAGAAAAAAGGACATTATTTGCGGAAGTTCTTAGTCCTTTAGATCGTAATTTAATTGTCACACCGAAAGAGGTAGATGGTTTTATGAAAGACATGGCACATTTAGTTGCCCAAGCAATCAATGCATCTTTACACACTAATGTAGAGAATAGTTTACACGAAGCCTACACGAGATGATAGAAATGGTTCTATTTAGACATTACCATTCATAGATTATATAAAATGATCTATCGATAAAATGTGGAAGGTGTTTAAATGAACCCAAAATATACTACCTTGGGACAAATGGTTCCATACATTAAAAAATTATTATTATTATTTACTATCATCAGTATATTGTTTTTATTTATTGGTATTTTCACATCTTCAAAACCAATTAAACGTCTTTCATCGTCATTGTTATCACATCGGATTAGTGCTACCGATCACACGCTGCTTTTGCAACTATTTAATTTAGAAAATAATTCATTTTCCTTATTTAATCAAATAGAAAATCAACATCCACATATAACAAAAACATTGTTAAATCGAGTAATAAGTATGTCGTTATCAGATATGAATACTTTTATACGTATTGAACTACCTAGTTATTCTGTTTATGAACATAATAGAAAGTTAACTGAACATTACTTAGAACAATCAGCAGATTTTGTTGATGAATCGGGTCCTCCATTAGAAAATGTGTTAGAAAAAAGAAAGGCAGTTGATCTAGCTGATGAAGATAAAACTGACAAAAGTAAAAATGAGGAAAAGAAATCCCCCATGTCGACAGAAGGTAAGGAAGTAGTTTTTTTATATAGTACACATAATAGGGAATCTTTTTTACCTCACCTACCTGATGAAAAAAATGCCAATAATGCATACCATGGGGAAGTAAATATTACCAAAGTAAGTACAAGATTAGCAAATCAACTTCACCATCATGGAATTGGGGCAAAAGTAGATACAACTGATGTGACAAACATTTTACATGAAAACGGATGGTCTTATGGGCAATCATATAAAGCTTCACGTCCAATTGTGGAAGAAGCAATTGCTAATAATAATGATATTAAATACATTTTCGATATTCATCGAGACAGTCTTTCCCGTAACTTAACAACCAAAAAAATAAATGGGGAAAAATATGCAAAAGTATTATTTGTCATTGGTAAGGAAAATGAGGCATTTGAAAAGAACTTATCGTTAGCAAAAAAATTTCACGACTTATTAAATGAAGCCCTTCCAAATGTGAGTAGGGGCGTTATTACAAAGGAAGGTCCTAAAGTAAATGGGGTTTATAATCAAGATTTAAATGAAAATGCGATTTTAATGGAGATAGGTGGTCATGAAAATACATTAGAAGAAATGTATCGAACAGTCGACGTTTTAGCCGAAGTATTTAGTCAACTATATTGGGAAGCGGAAGAAGTTAGTAAATAGGGGGATAAAAATGACTCGTTTTGTAATTGTCATACTTCTAATAGCCGTCTTTTTTCTCAGTGGGGTGATGTATGGTGGCTTCAAATCAGAGGGAAATGCCGAAGTAATACATGAAACAGCACATGAAACCGCACATGAAACAGACCCATTGACGGACAGAACAGAAATTGAAGAAGAACTAACATTGGATGACCGACCAGCATTAATACAAAAAGTAGCCGGAATATTTGAGCGTTTAACTTCTTATACTTTTGAATTAATTACCTCCCTATTATACTTTATTGCAAAAACATTTTTTTAAGCGCTATTTTAATAGTTGAAAAATATGTACAGATATGGGGCAAATATTGAAACAAAAGGACAGTATTGTTATAATCAATGCTAGCTATATGAGTTTTAATCGATTGGTGCATAGTAGGAGTGAGCGTCATTGCTGAATAACAATACAAGAAATGTAAGAAATTTTTCAATTATTGCCCATATTGATCATGGTAAATCAACCTTGGCTGATCGTATATTGGAAAACACGAAGGCATTATCAGAAAGAGAAATGAAAGAACAAATTTTAGATGCAATGGATCTAGAAAGGGAACGGGGAATTACAATTAAGTTAAATGCCGTTCATTTAGAATATGAAAGTAAAAATCGAGAAAAATATATTTTTCACTTAATCGATACTCCAGGTCATGTCGATTTTACTTATGAGGTCTCAAGAAGTTTAGCCGCCTGTGAAGGGGCTATTTTAGTAGTCGATGCCGCACAGGGCATTGAAGCCCAAACATTGGCAAATGTATATTTAGCGCTAGATAATAATTTGGAAATTATACCGGTTATTAATAAAATCGATTTACCAAATGCAGATCCCGAAAGAGTTACTAAGGAGTTAGTCGATATTATCGGGATTGACCCAGATGATGTTATTTTAGCGTCGGCAAAGGACAACATTGGGATTGATGAAATTTTGGAAAGTATCGTTAACAATATACCTCCCCCAAATGGGGATGAATCGGCACCACTAAAAGCATTAATTTTTGACTCAGTTTATGATGCGTATCGTGGGGTTGTCGCCTCTATTTGTGTGAAAGAAGGACAAGTACGAATTGGGGATAAAATTCGTATGATGGCAACGAAGAGTGAGTATGAAGTGTTAGAACTAGGTGTATTAACACCAAAACCATTAAATAAACAAATGTTAACAGTTGGTGATGTTGGTTATTTAACTGCTTCTATGAAGGAAGTAAAGGATACGAGAGTTGGAGACACAATTACCTTGGTGAATGAACCTGCCGATGCCCCTTTACCAGGTTATCGAAAATTGAATCCAATGGTATTTTGTGGTTTATACCCTGTCAATTCAGAAGATTACAACCCATTAAGAGAAGCATTAGAACGACTTGAATTAAATGATGCCTCATTACAGTATGAACCTGAAACATCCCAAGCATTAGGGTTTGGGTTTAGAACGGGATTTTTGGGCCTACTGCATATGGAAATCGTTCAAGAACGGATTGAACGAGAATTTAATATTGATTTAATTACGACAGCACCAAGCGTGATTTATGAAATTAGAAAGACTGATGGAGAAGTTCTTCATATTGAAAACCCATCATTTATGCCTGATCCAGCTTCAATTGAAGAAATTCTAGAACCTTATGTAAAAGCAATGGTCATGGTACCTAACGATTATGTTGGAGCCGTTATGGAAATCTGTCAACGAAAACGGGGACATTTTATTGATATGCAATATTTGGATGACATTCGAGTAAATGTCATATATGAAATACCTTTATCGGAAATAGTTTTCGACTTTTTTGACCAATTAAAATCACAAACAAAAGGATATGCCTCATTGGACTATGAATTTATTGGGAACCGTCCTTCAAATTTAGTGAAAATGGATATTTTATTACACGGTGATGCAATTGATGCCCTGTCAATAATTGTCCATAAAGATTTTAGTTATAATCGAGGGAGACAGATAGTTGAAAAACTAAAAGAATTAATTCCGAGACAGCAATTTGAGGTCCCTGTTCAAGCGGCAATAGGTAATCATATTATTGCTAGATCTAACATTAAAGCAGTAAGAAAAGATGTCACAGCAAAATTGTATGGCGGTGATGTGACCAGAAAGAGAAAATTACTTGAAAAACAAAAGGCAGGGAAAAAGCGGATGAAAATGGTAGGTTCTGTAGAAATACCCCAGGAGGCATTTATGTCTGTTTTAAAATTAAATGACGATTAAATACTTTTACAAAGTTGATAAGAATTGAGAACACAGTTCTCATTCTTTTTTCAATTGTAAATACCTTCTCATCAATATTTATCCTTTGTAACTCTGATAAAAGTACTTCGTTTACCTTTATAACATTTATTCAAATGTCACATAATTCATTTTCATAATATTTTCTTACAATAGTTTGATTTTGGTAATACTAACTTATCAGATCTACAGAAATCCGTGTAGTTTAATCAATCATATTTTTTGATGAAATTTCAAGGGCCTGGTGATAATAAAAATCTAAATAAAATAAGCTTAGTTCGTTGACAAAAAAACTTGAATTTGATAATTTATAAATAGCATTAGCACTCGATGAGATTGAGTGCTAATAGGGGTGATGAAATTGTTAACTAATAGGCAGTTATTCATATTACAATCAATTATTGATGACTTTATTATCGAGGCTAAACCTATAGGTTCTAGGGCAATTTCAAAAAAAGATTCAGTTAATTTAAGTGCAGCAACTATTCGAAATGTAATGGCGGACTTGGAGGATATGGGTTTTTTAGAAAAGACCCATTCTTCTTCTGGTAGGGTTCCTTCTGAAAAGGCTTATCGTTTTTATGTTGATCATGTAATTGGACCGACATTAAGAGAAATTGAAATGGATATTATAAGGGAAATGATTTCTGAAAATATCGTTGAGTTTGAATATATTGTTCAAACTTCAGCAGAGGTTTTATCACAGTTGACAAATTATACGACAATTATATTAGGGCCACAAGTAATTGATGCAACTTTGCGGGAAATACAAATAATTATACTTTCAGACTATACAGCTGTCGCTATTTTGGTGACAGATACTGGCCATGTGGAACATAAAACTTTTTCAAGTTCAACAATTATGGATGAAGGAGAAGTGGAGACGATTGTCAATATTTTAAACGATCGTTTAGCTGGTGTTCCGATTTTACATTTATCCCATAAATTAGAGACGGAAGTCTATTCATTGTTACAAAAATATGTTAAGAATTTTAATTCCATATATCAATATTTACAAAATATACTTGCTCATGAAAGTGCAGCGAAATTATATATTGGTGGACAATCAAACCTAATTATGCAACCTGAATTTAATGATATCGAAAAAATTTATGAATTTTATTCATTACTAGAAAATGAAGAAGAGATGGTCCGGTTATTAAGTATGAGTGGGAATGGCCTCCATGTCACAATCGGGAATGAAAATAAACTAGATGCGATAAAACATTTAAGTTTAATTACCTCATCTTATAAATCTGGTTTAAATCAGTTTGGTACCATTGCATTAATAGGCCCTACGAGAATGGAATATCGAAAAGTAATTCGACTGTTAAAAGGATTATCATCCGAGTTATCAAATCTATTATATAAGTCATCAGATTAATAAAAATATTTGATGTGATATAGTTTACAAAATTTTTAATCATGTTATGGTTATACATGGTATTTTTATGGGGGTGTATCTATTGGAAGAAAAAACGAAAAGTAATGATGAAAACAATGGATTGATTAATGATGATCAATTGAATGAAGAAAATTTATCGAAAGAACCAGTTGAAGATTTAACTGACTCACCATCGGAAGTCGTAATTGAAGATGATAACAATATCCAAGAATTAGAGCATGAGGTAACTAAATTAAAGCAGGAAAAATCAGAAACTGAAGAAAAACTTTTAAGGATTCATGCTGAATTTGATAATTATAAAAAGCGAACAATAAAGGAAAAAGCCTTAGACCGTAAATATAAATCACAGGATTTGGCAACAGAGTTATTACCTGTATTAGATAATTTTGAAAGAGCATTACAAACTGAAATAAGTTCAGAAAATAATAGTTTTAAAGAGGGCATGAAGATGATTTATGATCAATTACTAGCATCTTTAAAATCACATGGTGTTGAATCAATTGATGCATTACATCAACCATTTGATCCTAATTACCATCATGCTGTCATGCAAACAGAAGATGAAAACTTTGAAGCAAATATTGTCGTTGAGCAATTACAAAAAGGTTATGTTTTAAATGATAAAGTTATAAGACCAGCAATGGTTAAAGTAAATAAATAGAACTAAAGGAGAAATTGAAATATGAGTAAAATTATTGGAATTGATTTAGGGACTACAAATTCATGTGTATCTGTTATGGAAGGCGGAGAATCGATTGTTATAACAAACCCTGAAGGAAATCGAACAACCCCATCCGTAATTGCCTTTAAAGATGGTGAACGTCAAGTAGGGGAAGTAGCTAAACGTCAGGCGATTACAAATCCCAACACGGTTCAATCGATTAAACGTCATATGGGAACAGATTATAAGGTTGAAATAGAGGATAAAAAATATTCACCACAAGAAATTTCGGCTATTTTATTACAGCATTTAAAAAGCTATGCTGAAGATTATATAGGTGATAAAGTAACGAAAGCTGTTATTACAGTGCCAGCTTATTTTAATGATGCTGAAAGACAAGCAACAAAAGATGCCGGAGTTATTGCTGGCCTCGAGGTAGAGAGAATCATTAATGAACCAACAGCTGCTGCATTAGCATATGGTATCGATAAGGAAAATGAAGACCAAACGATTTTAGTTTACGATTTAGGTGGTGGAACATTTGACGTATCAATTTTAGATATTGGTGATGGAACTTTTGAGGTTATTTCAACCGCAGGGGATAATCGTCTCGGTGGAGATGACTTTGATGATAAAATCATTGATTATATGGTTCAAGAATTCCGTAAGGAAAATGGTATTGATTTATCAAAAGATAAGATGGCGACCCAACGTTTAAAGGATGCAGCAGAAAAAGCGAAAAAAGATTTATCAGGTGTTTCGCAAACGCAAATATCTTTACCATTTATTACGGCAGGGGACGCTGGTCCACTTCACCTGGAGTTGTCATTAACAAGGGCGAAGTTTGACGAATTAACTTCGGATTTGGTTGAAAGAACAATGGAGCCGGTACGAAAAGCTTTATCGGATGCTAGTTTTTCTTCTAGTGACATTGACAAAGTTATTTTAGTAGGGGGTTCAACTAGAATTCCGGCGGTTCAAGAAGCAATTAAGAGAGAAACTGGAAAAGAGCCTTCTAAAGGGGTTAATCCAGATGAGGTTGTTGCCCTAGGAGCAGCTATTCAAGGAGGAGTTTTGCAAGGTGATGTAAAAGACGTTGTTTTATTAGACGTCACACCATTATCACTTGGAATTGAAACGATGGGATCTGTCACGACAAAATTAATTGAGCGAAATACGACTATCCCGACAAGTGAATCACAAGTATTTTCTACAGCAGCTGATAATCAAACAGCGGTTGACATTCATGTCCTTCAGGGTGAACGTGAAATGGCTGCAGATAACAAAACTTTAGGACGTTTTCAATTAACTGATATTCCACCGGCACCAAGAGGAGTTCCACAAATTGAAGTTACCTTTGATATTGATGCTAATGGAATTGTTAATGTAAGAGCAAAAGATTTAGGTACGAATAAAGAACAATCAATAACAATTCAATCATCCTCAGGTCTATCAGATGATGAAATTGATAAAATGGTAAAAGAAGCAGAAGAAAATGCCGAGGCGGATAAACAACGTCGGGAGGAAATAGACTTAAGAAACGAAGCCGACCAGTTAATATTTACAACGGATAAAACTATTAAAGATTTAAAAGAAAAAGTATCTGAGGAAGAAAAACAAAAAGCTGAAGAGGCAAAAGAGGCACTGAAAAAGGCATTAGAAGGCGAAAACATAGATGAAATAAAGGAAAAGAAATCTGCTTTAGAGGAACAAGTACAACAACTTTCTGTAAAGTTATATGAGCAAATGGCTCAAGAACAACAACAAAATCAATCAAGTAGTGAAAGCGATAGTGTAGAGGATGATGTTGTTGATGCCGACTACGAAGAAGTAGACGATGAAGATAAAGACAAGTAATCGTTTATAAAAAGTCAAAGTCAGAATTTCTTGACTTTGACTTTTTCGTTATTTGCTTCAACTATAAAAAGAATGCTATGATGATAAAGATTGAATTTCAGATTCGGGAGAGTGAATCGTAAATTGAGTAAAAGAGATTATTACGAAGTGCTCGGCGTTGGAAAAGATGCGAGTAAAGAAGATATAAAAAAAGCATATCGTAAGTTGGCAAGACAATATCATCCTGATGTGAATAAGTCGGATGATGCTGAAGAGAAATTTAAAGAGGCCAAAGAAGCCTACGAAGTATTAAATAATGATCAAAAAAGGGCACAGTATGATCAATTTGGTCATGCTGGAACACAAGGGGCTCAAGGATTTGGTGGGGGCGCCCAAGACTTTTCTGGATTTGGTGATATTTTTGATATGTTCTTTGGTGGCGGTGGAAGACGTGATCCTAATGCCCCTCAACAAGGAGACGATTTGCAATATACAATGTCACTAAATTTTGAAGAGGCTATATTTGGTAAAGAGACCCATATAACGTTACCGAAGGATGAACAATGTTCAACGTGTCATGGTTCCGGAGCGAAGCCAGGTACAAAACCAGAAACCTGTTCACATTGTCATGGTTCAGGTCAACTAAACATGGAACAAAATACTCCTTTCGGCAGAATTGTTAATCGACGTGTCTGCCATTATTGTCAAGGTACTGGTAAAATCATTAAGGATAGATGTACAACTTGTGGTGGCAATGGTAAAGTAAAAAAACAAACGAAAATTAAAATTTCTATTCCCGCAGGAATTGATGAAGGACAACAAATACGCGTCTCGGGTAAAGGTAATCCTGGAAAAAATGGTGGACCTCCTGGAGATTTATTCGTCGTTATCCATGTGAAACAACATGAGTTTTTCGAGCGTGAAGGAGATAATATTTTCCTAGATTTACCTATTACATTTGCACAGGCGGCTCTTGGTGACGAGATTGAAGTTCCAACGGTACACGGAAATGTTACCTTTAAAATACCTGCTGGAACACAGACAGGTAGGACCTTTCGCCTAAAAGGGAAAGGCTCTCCAAATGTTAGAGGTTTTGGCAAAGGTGATCAACACGTTAAAATCGTTGTTGTTACTCCGACAAAATTGACAAATCGTCAAAAAGAATTATTAAAAGAATTTAATGAAATAGATGGAAATGATTCAGTAAGTGGAGAGGAATCATTCTTTAATCGATTTAAAAAGGCTTTTAAAGGTGATTAAGTAATGTCGGAGTGAACGATATGGAATGGCAAGAAATCATTATTCATACAACACATGATCATATTGAAATAATTTCAAATTTGCTTCTTGAGGAAGGGGCAAACGGTATTGTTGTTATTGATTCAGCAGACCTTATTAAGCAGGAAAATGACCCTTTCGGTGAACGATATAAGTTAGACAGAAATGATTTTCCACCATTAGGTATTTATATAAAAACTTATTTTATCAGTGATAAACAGTTTACTGGAATATTTCAACGTATAAATAAACGATTAAACAATTTAAGTCATAAACAATTAATTTTATTAGGTGAAGGTATTTCAGCAAAAAAGGTTTATGACGAGGATTGGGAAAATAATTGGAAACAATACTTTAAACCCACCCAAATCACTGATTTATTTATAATTGTACCTAAATGGGAGACATTACAAAACGAACAAACTGGACTATTACCCATTTATATTGACCCCGGTTTAGCATTTGGAACTGGGACACATCCGACAACAATATTAAGTATTCAGGGGTTACAAAAAACAATACAGAAAGATGATATTGTATTAGATGTCGGTTCTGGTTCTGGTATTTTAAGTATTGCATCTGTATTATTGGGTGCCAGAAAAGTATATGCTTTTGATTTAGATGACATAGCAGTAAAAAGCACTAATGCAAATCGAGATTTAAATAATCTTCAAAATCAAGTCATTGTTCAACAAAACGATTTATTAAAAGGGATAAGCCAACAGGCTAATGTTATTGTTTCTAATATTTTAGCCGATGTGCTCGTTGATGTCATTGATGATGCGTGGAGAAATTTAAAAATTGGTGGTTACTTTATAACATCAGGAATTATTAAAGAAAAGCAAGAAATGTTACAGACTAAAATAGAAGAATATTCGTTTAAAATGATCGAAATAAATCAACAAGATAACTGGGTTAGTTTTACGGCACAAAAAGTATAGAAAAATGGACGTGTGAATATATGCAACGATATTTTGTTCCCCAAGAGGGATGGCATCATGGGCGCATACAATTAATTGGAAATGATGCAAGGCATATTCGTGTCGTTATGCGCAATAAAATTGGTGAAAAAGTTATTTGTATCCGTACTGATGGCATGGTAGCCTTGTGTACTATTACTGAAATAACAAAAGAAAGCGTTACATTACAATTTGTACGATGGATAGATAGTAATAAAGAATTGCCCATATATGTAACAATTGCCCAAGCATTACCGAAAGGGAACAAAATAGATTTTATTTTACAAAAAGGAACTGAATTTGGTGCGGGCCAGTTTACATTTTTTGAATCAGACCGTTCAATCGTTAAGTGGGATCAACAAAGGTCGAAGCAAAAACTTGCACGTTTTCATAAAATAGTGAAAGAAGCAAGTGAACAATGTCACCGTAACGTAATTCCAAAAATAAATGAACCGACCTCTTTAGTAAAACTTTTAGAACAAAAGCATGAATATGATATAATGTTATTTGCATACGAAGCAGAGTCCCAAACAAAAGAGTATAATTCATTTGCCGTTCAATTAAAAAAAATTGCGAATAACAGCAAAGTTATGATTTTTATTGGACCTGAAGGTGGGTTTTCTGAAAAAGAAGTTCAACTTTTTCAAGATTATAATATTTCCCCCATTCGATTAGGGCCTAGAATTTTACGTACAGAGTCGGCTTCACTTTATGCATTAGCTTGTATTTCTTATCATTTTGAAGAGTTAGAGGTGTAAACAATGCCAACCGTAGCATTTCATACGTTAGGTTGTAAAGTAAATCATTATGAAACTGAAGGTATATGGAATATGTTCAAAGATTCTGGTTATGAAAGGGTTGACTTTGAACGTATGGCCGATGTTTATGTTATAAATACCTGTACTGTCACTAATACAGGCGATAAGAAAAGTCGCCAAATTATAAGACGTGCAGTAAGAAAAAACCCTGAAGCAATCATTTGTGTCACAGGTTGTTATGCACAAACATCACCTGGAGAAGTTTTGGAAATAGATGGGGTAGATGTAGTAGTTGGGACACAAAATCGAAAAGAGATGATTCCATTAATTGAGCAACATAAACAAACAAGATTACCGATTAATGGAGTATCAAGTATTATGCAAAATCGTGTTTTTGAAGAAATGGATGTTCCTGCTTTTACTGACCGTACAAGAGCTTCTTTAAAAATTCAAGAAGGCTGTAACAATTTTTGTACATTTTGTATTATTCCCTGGTCACGTGGGTTACTCCGTTCTAGGGAACCGGAGAATGTCATTAAACAAGCACAGCAATTAGTTAATGCTGGGTATAAAGAAATTGTTTTAACAGGGATTCATACAGCAGGTTATGGTGAAGATATGACTGATTATAACTTTGCCATGTTGCTTGAGGATTTGGAAGAAAAAGTTCAAGGTTTAGAAAGAATACGTATTTCTTCAATTGAAGCCAGTCAAATTACCGATGAAGTTATAGAACAATTAGACAAATCAAAAAAAATAGTTAGGCATTTACATATTCCGCTTCAATCAGGGTCAAATACCGTTTTAACAAGAATGCGCCGTAAATATTCTGCTGATTATTACCTTGAAAAGGTAAATAAAATTAAGCAAGCATTACCTCAACTAGCCATAACAAGTGATGTTATTGTCGGATTTCCCGGCGAAACGGAAGAAGAGTTTATGGAAACGTATCAATTCATTGAAAAAATTGGCTTTGCTGAATTGCATGTATTTCCCTATTCTAGACGCACTGGAACACCAGCAGCAAGAATGGAAGATCAGGTGAATCCCGATGTGAAAGAACGGCGTGTTCAACAAATGATTGACTTGTCTAATCGTCTGGCAAAGGATTATGCGAAGCAATTTGAAAATGAAGTGTTAGAAGTTATTCCTGAGGAAGTAAGTGATGATGATCCGAATGTTTTAATTGGTTATTCCGATAATTATATTAAAGTGAAATTTGAAGGAAAGCCAAAATTAATTGGTTCTATCATACGGGTAAAATTATTACATGCTAATTATCCTTATTCTAATGGTGTTTTTGTTAAGGTAAGCAAAGTAGCAACAGCAAGACAAATGATTAGTTAAATATATATTTATACCAAGTAATTGACCAGCTAGTTTCATTATATTATAATGATGGCAAACATATATGACTAATTAATTTTGTTTTATACTCCGGAGGGAGGGAAAAGAGTATGTCTAACACAACTCGAATTCGTAAAAATGAATCATTGGAAGATGCGTTAAGACGCTTTAAACGAAATGTTTCTAAAAGCGGTACATTATCTGAATATCGTAAACGGGAATATTATGAAAAACCTAGCGTAAGACGCAAAAAGAAATCCGAGGCAGCAAGAGCTAAGAAACGTAAATTTTAAAGTAGGTGTCAATATGTCACTCTTGCAATTGTTAAATAGTCAGATGAAGGATGCTATGAAAAATAAAGAAAAAGTGAAACTTTCAGTGATTCGAATGGTAAAGAGTTCTTTACAAAACGAAGCTATTAAACTGAAGGTTAATGAATTATCATCTGAAGATGAAATGACTATTTTAAATCGTGAATTAAAACAAAGAAACGAATCATTAAAGGAGTTTCAGGCCGCTAATCGTATTGATTTAGTCGAACAATTAGAAGCTGAAATAAACATATTAAAAACATATATGCCTGAACAATTAACAGAAAAAGAACTAGAACTAATTGTTAAACAAGCTATTTCAGAATTAAATGCTACATCAAAAAATGATTTTGGAAAAGTGATGGGTCATATTATGCCTAAGGTAAAAGGAAAAGCTGATGGATCACATATACAACAATTAGTTAAAAAATTTTTGTAAATGTATAATAGATCCTGCACAGAGGACATTGTTTTCTGGTAGGATCTTTTCATTTTAGTTCAAATTTTCTTTGACACATGGTCCTCACAGTAATGAAAAATTTTACTTATTTATCCATCATTTTGGGATAAAAAGGTGGTGGAAAAATGTTTAATAAAGCCCCAAATCATATGATTAAAATATTGTTATTAATGGTGATAATCATGATAACAGTATCTATTCCTACGGTGCAAAAATCCCAAGCAAATAACGATGGTACAGGTAAACTAGTATATATTGTGCCAATTGAAAATGAGGTTGAGCGAGGATTAGAGGCTTTCCTCACTAGAGCAACAGAGGCAGCTATCGAAGATGGTGCTAATCATATTATTTTTGAAATAGATACCCCAGGTGGGAGGGTAGATTCCGCAGGTAAAATTGGTAAATTACTTCAGGGACTTGACATGGAAACAACTGCATTTATAACGAATCAAGCATTATCAGCTGGATCATATATCGCCTTACATTCTAATAATATTTATATGCGCCCTAACGCAACGATGGGTGCGAGTGGAGTGATTCAGGGTGATGGAACCGCAGCTGATAAGAAAGCCCAATCTGCCTGGATAGCTGCCATGGAAAGTGCAGCTGAAGCAAATGGGCGTGATCCTATTTATGCGGTTGCAATGGCAGACGAATCGATTGATTTACCAGACTTAAAGGCTCCTAAAGGCAAGTTTCTTACCTTAACACCGAATAAGGCACTTGAAGTCGGATATGCTGAAGGAATTGTTCAAAATCGGATTGAATTACTTCATGAAATTGGATTAGATAATGCAACGATAATAGAAATGGAAACAACACTTGCTGAAAATTTGGCTAGATTTATTACTAGTCCAATCGTTATTCCAATATTATTATCTGTAGCAAGTTTAGGTTTAATAGTAGAGTTATATTCTCCGGGATTTGGTGTTCCCGGTACAATGGGAATTATCGCTTTAGTGTTATTTTTTTATGGTCATATTATTGCAGGATTAGCAGGAATGGAAACAGTTATTTTACTGCTTATAGGTATAATTTTAATTATTAGTGAATTCTTTGTTTCAGGTGGAATTTTAGGTATACTAGGAGTTGGAGCAGTAATTGGCTCTTTATTTTTAGCCGGGTACGATGTAATGCATATGACCATGAGTATTGCAATCGCTTTAATCGTTGCTTTCATTGTTGCAGTTGTTTTATTTAAAAGAATAGGTTCGGGTAAAGGAATATTTAGCAAATTAATTTTATTTGACCGAACATCGACAGATTTAGGATATGTATCGACTGATATTCGTCAGGAATTAGTAGGTCAAGAGGGAATTGCATTAACAACACTTAGACCTGCTGGAACAGTATTAATTAATCATGATCGAATTGATGTTGTGACAGAAGGTGGCTTCATTGAAAAGGACGAAAAGATCATTGTTGTTCAAGTGGAAAGTATGAAAGTAGTTGTAAGAAAAAAAGATTAATTTTATAGGAGGATTTAAAATGGATTTAACTATTACACAAGTAGCACCAATAATCGTTGTAGCTCTTATTTTAATTGCGCTAGTCGTATTATTCACCTTTGTCCCAGTTGCACTTTGGATTAGTGCATTAGCAGCGGGAGTTAAAGTGGGTTTATTTACATTGGTAGGGATGAGATTACGGAGAGTGATTCCTTCCCGAGTTATCAATCCTTTAATTAAGGCATATAAAGCAGGATTAGATGTGACAACAAATCAATTAGAGAGTCACTATTTAGCCGGTGGTAATGTCGACCGTGTCGTTAATGCGCTTATTGCTGCACACAGAGCAAACATTAAATTAACGTTTGAACGTGGAGCAGCAATTGATCTAGCAGGGCGTAATGTGCTAGAAGCCGTGCAGATGAGTGTAAACCCTAAGGTGATTGAAACACCCTTTATTGCTGGTATTGCGATGGATGGAATTGAAGTAAAGGCATTAGCCAGAATTACAGTCCGTGCTAATATAGATCGACTTGTTGGGGGAGCTGGAGAAGAAACAGTCATTGCCCGTGTTGGTGAAGGTGTTGTTAGTACGATAGGTAGTTCAAAAACACATAAAAAAGTATTAGAAAATCCAGACTCTATTTCACACACTGTGTTGGCAAAAGGTTTAGATTCCGGAACTGCATTTGAAATCTTATCAATTGATATTGCAGACGTAGATATCGGTAAAAATATTGGTGCAATGCTACAAACAGATCAAGCACAAGCTGATAAAAACATTGCCCAAGCGAAGGCAGAAGAACGTAGGGCTATGGCTGTTGCTTTAGAACAAGAGATGACAGCAAAAGTGGAAGAAATGCGTGCTAGAGTGGTTGAGGCAGAAGCAGATGTACCGAAAGCACTATCTGAAGCATTACGTTCTGGTAATATGGGTGTGATGGATTATTTAAATTACCAAAATATTAATGCCGATACAGATATGCGTGGAACTATTGGTAATATGTCCAAGAAAGACCACGATAAAAAAGAGGATAATGAAAAGTAATTTAGGTTAACAATTAAAGTTTTTTTCAAACTATTGTTATTTTTATCCCCTTTTTAAAGGAGGAACTCAATTGGAAGAGTTATTTCGTTTAATAACATCAAATCCATTAATATTTATCATCATTGCCGTCTTTGTCGCAAGACTTCTACGTCCAAGAAAGAATCAAACAAACGAACAAAAGAGTAAACAGCAACAGGCAAAGCCAACGCTTCGTTCATTATTAGAAGAGGCATTTAATGAAGAAAATGTAGAAAAGACAAAACAAGTTATAGAGAACCGTCAACATAATTCCCAAAAAATGCAACAAACATCCGTATCTGAAATAAAGCAAAAGGCCGTTGAAGAGGTAGATTCTTTTGAACAAGCTCATGAAAAACAATTAGAACGTTTTAGGAGTAAATTCAAGCCAACATATGATGTAGATGATGTTCACAATACAAATTCAGAATATGTCGGAAAAAATTCCCGATTGATTAATGTTAATAAGAGCGATACATTACATTCGCAGCCTAGTTTAAATTTACAAATAACACAACAAAAATTGATGGAAAGTGTTATTATGGCTGAAGTGCTTGGCCCACCAAGATCTTTAAATCGCTATGAAAATATTGCATTAAAAAGACGTCGCTAATCATTACTGGTTATATATATAAATTAACTAAAATATGTTAATTCATACATTTTAAATCCCTAGTTAACTTAATGTTACTAGGGGTTTTTTTATTTATGTACTTGTTATTTTATCATGATATTGTAAAAATCTTCTTTTCTATCGTTTATGGAACTATCATTAAGTAGTTCTTTATTTTTTATTTAAAACATAATTATATAGTTGAAGGGAGATATGTATCGTGGATTTTGTCAAAAAATTTTACGTGAAATTAACTAATAACGAATCATTACTTCCTCCGTTAACGAAGAACATGTCAATAGTAACCATTGATAATGAAAACAAAATTTATATTGAGAATGGTTGTCATATATTAAATTTTTCTTCTAGTGAAATTAGATTAAGGACAAGTATAGGAGATATTCACATCTATGGTAGTGAATTATTCATTAAATCAATGTATGCCCAACAACTTATATTAGAAGGGAATATTTCAACTATGTCATACCATCGATTTGAAAGGATGTAATGAACATGCAATATCATATCTTGTTAGGAAAAATAGTGGGAACTATCTACTTAACAATTAAAACCGAGAAAAAAGAACATTTTCTGCATATTTGTCAAGAAAATGATATAACAGTTTGGAAAGTGAGGCAACTATCCGAAAATAAACTATCATGTTTTATGTATTTACATAAAGAAACCGACATACTAGAAATTATCCATAATCATTTTCAGGTTTTTGAACTTATTTCTATCAAACATGATGGACTGTTACCTATGTTAAAAAAATTATTACACCGGCAAAGTTTAATATTTGTCTGTTTTTTTTGTTTATTTTTATTATTTATATTATCTAATGTCATTTGGAAGGTAAATATTTCTGGTGTCAACATTGAACATGAGGAAGAAATAAGGGAGTATTTGGAAAGTTCAGGAATATTTGCAGGTGCTTGGGCTTTTGGAATACCAAATATTAATGAATTACAAGAACGGATACTAATTCATTTGGAAGACCTTTTATATGTAGGGATTGAAAAAAAAGGCGCCATCATTTATATTAATGCAACGGAAAAAAAATTGGCAAAAGAAAATACAAATAAGTCTTACCAGCAATTAATTGCAAAAAAAAGCGGTACGATAGATAAAATGTTAATTGTTAGTGGTTATCCATTAGTACATACTAACGACTATGTTAATAAAGGGGATGTTTTGGTTGTTAATAAATTAGACATTGATGAGGAAGCTGAGAATGGTGAACAAAATAAGCCTATAAATACAGCTGTTGAAGGGGAGGTATTTGCAACCACTTGGTATGAAATAAAGGTATCAACTCCGTTAGCAATAACTTATGAGGAATTATTTGGGACTATGACTCCAGCCTATGGGCTTGGTTTAGGAAAGTATCATATTAATTTATGGCCAATAAAACAAAATATATATGAACAACAATATGTTGAAGAAGAATTATTACATTTTAATTTTTTGCAATGGGAATTACCATTTTATCTCGTTAAAAATAATATTTATGAAATAAAAACAATTAATAAACAACAAACTGTGGAACTTGCGAAGGAATATGCTATACAACAAGCAATCAATCATTTACAATTAAAATTAGGAATGAAAACAGAAATTAAACATTATTTTGTTTTGCAAGATAAGGTCGATAATGATAAAGTGAAGCTTAACTTATTCGTTAGTGTGCTCGAAAATATTGCAGTGGGTAATTAATGTTTGTCGTACTATGACGACATAATAATGAACATTGCCATACGTATTAAAAATAATGATAATAGTCATTAAAGGAGTTATACATGAATGGAAGTAATTAAAAAACTAATCGATATACAAATTAATGATGTTAATGAGGCGAGGGAGCTATTCGGAAATAATGATTCCTTTTTAAAAATATTAGAAGACCTACTACAAACGTCGATAATGACTAGAGGTGAACAGGTTCATGTTAAAGGGGATAAAAATAATGTAGCACTGACACAATTAATATTGCAACATTTGTTAACTGTTGTTCAACAAGGACATATCCTCTCAGATCAAGATATTATCTATGCTGTTGAATTAGCAAAAAAGGGAAAAATAAATCAATTTGATTTATTATTTGAGGAAATGTTAATAAAAAACATTTATGGTAAACCAATAAGGGTTAAAACGATTGGTCAAAAAGAATATGTACACGCAATGGACCAATTTGATATGGTTTTCAGCATTGGTCCGGCCGGAACGGGTAAAACGTATTTATCGATTGTAAAGGCGGCTCACCATTTAAAAAATGGTACAATTAAGAAAATTATTTTGACAAGGCCAGCAGTTGAAGCAGGCGAAAGTTTAGGTTTTTTACCAGGGGATTTAAAAGAAAAGGTAGATCCTTATTTAAGGCCACTATATGATGCTTTGTATGATGTTTTAGGTAGAGATCAAACATTCCGTTTAATTGAAAAGGAAATCATTGAAATAGCACCATTAGCTTATATGAGAGGGAGGACCCTAGATGACGCTTTTATCATTTTGGATGAAGCGCAAAATACAACCCCGGAGCAAATGAAAATGTTTTTAACAAGATTAGGATTTGGATCAAAAATGGTTATTACGGGAGACGTAACACAAATAGATTTACCAAAGGGCACATCATCGGGATTGAAAATAGCAAGTCAATTATTATCTCAAATAAACGATATTGCTTTTATTTATTTGAAATCTACCGATGTTGTGAGGCATCCTTTAGTTCAAAAAATTATCCAAGCATATGATAAATAACCTTTTATTAATAATTTTCTAATGTCCTTATTAGGGGTGGCACAATTGAAAAAAACGAAAAAGTCTAAAGATAAGTTTTTTAATCGTTATTCAAGAAAAATGATTATTGTTTTTCCAGTATTGTTATTAGGGGTTTTTATATACTTAATGACGATGAATAACGTTTATTTGAAATCTTATGAAATAGAAAAATTTGATCGAGCGGCTGAAACGATTAGATCCCCCTTAACGGTTGAAAATGAGGCGGAAACTGATCGCAAAATGCGTGAAACAGTATTATCTATTGAAGACCGATATTCTATCACGGAAGAAATTATTGATGAAAGAATTAAATATATTGAAGAGTTATTTGATGCTACAGAAAAATTGACAGAAGAAAATACTAATAAAAATTCTGTAGAAAATAATACATCTGAGCCATTGTCGAATGATGAACTTGTGTTTAATTTAAAAGAAATTCTATCTGATGAAATTGTCGATTATGTTAGTGATGTGACATTAGTTCGATTAATCAATTTAAGTGTTGATGACCGAAAAAGTGGTAAAAATCAATTTAAAAAAGCCGTTGAAAAGGTATTAAACAGGGGTGTAAGGGTAGAAAATATTAATAGTGCTAAAGAAGATGTTATTGCATCCATTAAATATTCTTCTTTAAAAGAAGAAGTAAAAGACATACTTTATAAATTAGTTGATTTTGCTGTCGTTGAAAATTCATTTTATGATGCGGAAAAAACGATTGAGGCAAGGAATGAGGCAGCAAGTAGTGTTACTCCTGTCGTTATTCGTTCAGGAGATATTATTGTCCGTGAGGGACAAATAATTACGAATGAAATATATGATGATTTAGAACTAGTAGGACTACTAAAACAACAAAAGAAAGTTTTTCCAGGTATTGGGCTGGCATTATTTATTATATTATTACTTTTTACTTTAATGAATGAACTGTTTTTATTACACAAGAAAGATCGATTTGATTTTGGGAAAATGATTATTTTCTTGTCTGTTAATGGTATAGTCATTACGTTAATGAAAATTGTTAGTTTATTTTCCAATCAATTAAATCATTTATATCTAGTTGTACCAGTTGCAACTGGAGTACTACTTATAAAGTTTTTAATAAATGAACGTTTAAGTATAGTCATCGCTATCATTTTATCCATTATCGGTAGTATTATTTTTAATGGGGAAATTCCCGGATCATTAAATTTTGAAGCAGGGGTTTATTTCCTAATTGTTCAATTTGCGGCTATTATACTGTTACGGAATATCCAAGATAGAATATCGATTATAAAAGTATCTTTTGGAATGATCTTAATCAATGTTCTCACTATAGTTATATTCTTATTATTGTCATTTATACAATATGACTTAATTGCAGCAATCTTATATAGTGGCTACGGTATTATCGCGGCTATTTTATCAGGTGTCTTAGCGATTGGTTTATTACCTTTTTTTGAAACCGGGTTAGGCATTTTATCTGACCAACGATTATTAACGTTAGCCAATCCAAATCAACCATTATTGAAAAAAATATTAACAGAAGCCCCTGGAACATATCATCATTCTGTAATGGTTGCCAATTTAAGTGAGACAGCTTGTGAAGCAATTGGAGCTAACGGATTATTGGCGCGTGTTGGTTCCTATTATCATGATATCGGTAAAACGATTCATCCACATTATTTTATCGAAAATCAAGTAGCCATTCGGAATCCACATGATTTTATTGACCCACAACAAAGTGCGACAATTATCATTAATCATGTAATCGATGGGGTTAAATTACTAAAAGAACATAAATTACCAAAGGAAATTATCGATATAGCTGCCCAACATCATGGAACATCACTTGTAGAATACTTTTACTACAATGCAAAGAAAGAAAATGAGACGGTAAACGAGGCAGATTTTAGATATCCAGGTCCAGTTCCAACAACAAAAGAGGCAGGAATCATATCCATTTGTGATTCAGTTGAAGCAGCTGTGCGTTCTTTAAAGGAACCTTCAGCAGAAAAAATTGAAGAAATTGTTGCTTCAATTGTTAATAAAAAATTAACTGATGGTCAGTTTAATCACACACCTTTAACGATTGAGGAATTACACGTTATTCAAGAAACCATTTGTGATACATTAAAAGGGATATTCCATTCTAGAATTCAATATCCATCTGAGGAGGAAACATGATGATTGTTGAAGTCGTTGATTTGGAAGAAAATTTAACGGAAGAACAAGTGCATCTAATCCAAAAAGTATTATATGTAACGGCTGAAAAGGAAAAAGTAACTGCAAATAGTGAAGTTACCGTAAGTATCGTTTCTAACGAAACAATTGCGACCTTAAATGGTCAATATCGAAATAAACTAGAACCTACAGATGTGCTTTCCTTTCAGATGGATGACCCATTTAAAGAAAAAGGTGAGATACCTATCATTATTGGTGATATTGTTATTTCAATGGATAAGGTGCATGAGCAGGCAATGAGGTATAATCATTCTACTCTAAGAGAATTATTATTCTTAACTATTCATGGCTTTTTACATTTACTAGGTTATACCCATGATAATAAAGAGGAAGAAAATATCATGTTTCAAAAACAAGAAAACATATTAAAGGAGTTTCATCTTGAAAGAAAATAAAAAAGGAATTGGTTTAAAATTTGCATTAGCCGGAATAAAGGCAGCATTTTTATACGAACGTAATTTTCGCTATCATATTTTTGCCATGATAACCGTTATTATTATTAGTTATTTAATTAAATTAAATCAAATAGAGTGGTTATTTATCATAATAAGCATTTTTTTAGTGTTAGTTACTGAACTTATAAATAGTAATATGGAGCGATTAATCGATTATATTAAACCTGAACATCATCCTGAAGCAAAAATCATTAAAGATATCGCTGCTGGTACTGTGCTTCTTGCAGCGATATTGGCTATCATAGTTGGTTTTATTATTTTTATACCTAAACTAATTTCTTTATCCTTTATTTAGATTCTCAGTCTATATGAAGGATTTTACTTTCATTAAACGATGACTGCAAGAAATGATGTCAAAAACTGTCGTTAATTCACAAATAAATAAAAGTTTTTATAAGTTTTGTCGAAAAAATAATATAGCACTCATTTTTATAGTATGATAATTGTTAACAGCAAGAGGAGAGGTGCCATTTAATGGACGAACAGTATAAGTCCGGTTTTGTCACTATTATTGGAAGACCAAATGTCGGAAAATCAACTTTAATGAATAAACTTGTTGGTGAAAAAGTGTCGATCGTTAGTAATAAAATCCAGACGACGAGAAAAACCATACAAGGAATCTTAACAACAGATGAAATGCAGTTAATTGTGATTGATACACCAGGTGTTCATAAACCAAAGCATCAATTAGGACATTATATGGTTGATATTAGTATTAACTCATTACAAGAAGTCGACTTAGTCATGTTTATGATAAATGCAACTGAAAACTTTGGTAAAGGCGAAGCTTTTATAGTAAAACAATTACAGCAAGTAAATGTACCCGTTTTTCTCATTATAAATAAAGTTGATTTAATTCATCCTGATCAGTTATTTTCAATTATTGATATTTATAAAGATCAATACAATTTCACTGAAATAATACCTATATCTGCCCTAAATGGAAATAATATAAATAAACTACTCGGATTAATAAAAAACATCTTGCCTTTTGGACCAAAATATTTTAATGAAAATGAATTGACGAATCAATCAGAACAATTTTTAATAAGTGAATTAATTAGAGAAAAAGTATTGCATCATACAGAAGAAGAGATCCCCCATTCAATAAATGTATATATTGAATCAATGGAAAAAAATGAACATAAAAAGTGGCAAATTAATGCGACAATTATTACGGAAAGGGATAGCCAGAAAGCAATTCTCATTGGTAAAAAAGGGCAAATGTTGAAGAAAATTGGTAAGGACGCACGAATAGAAATAGAAGAGATGTTAAGTGAGAAAGTTTATTTACAGCTATGGATAAAAGTGAAAAAGGATTGGCGAAATAAACAAAATTTATTGAAACAATATGGTTTTGAACTTTAAATGACCCAATTATGGTATTTTTTAATAATTATGTTTCGACCAATTCGGGTCAATCTAATCATAGATATATATTTTTCATTTTCAATTATATAAGGGAAAGGAAGGTTTCTGATGAAAAATTTAATGTGGCAATTATTTTTGCAAACAGGAGATGTAGAAACCTATTTACTATTTAAACAACTAGAAAATGAATTAGATGATACTGAGGTTGAAAGTGAAGATATGGCAGACGAATATGCCTTATTTAAAACAAAAATGTAGGGTCTTGATAGAGGGGAACATAACGTATGCTAGTTAAAACAGAGGGCATTATTCTTAGCTCGAGGGAATATGGGGAAACACATAAGATTGTCACTATTTTAACGAAAGAATATGGAAAACTGTCGGCTATTTGCCGAGGAGCAAATAAAGCAAAAAGTCACTTAAGTGTCGTGTCCCAACCATTTATTCACGGGAGTTATTTAATTTATCTGTCAAAAGGATTAAGCACTATCCAACAAGGCGAAATTGTTGATTCTTTTAGGCACATTCGGGTGGATATTGTAAAAACAGCATATGCAGCATATATCGCAGAGTTAACAGATAAATTGTTGTCAATGAAAGAATCTGATCTATATATTTATACTCAATTTTATCACACCTTAAAAAGAATCAATGAACAAAACAATGATGTAATCCCTGTAACAATGTATGAATTAAAATTATTTCAAAAAGGTGGATTTGCCCCAATCTTAGATGGTTGTGTCAATTGCCATCAAGCAAAACAATTATGTGCATTTTCTGTTAAGGAAGGTGGATTACTGTGTGAACAATGTGTCCATAGCGATCAATATGCATTTAAAATATCATCAAAATTAGCTCAATTATTGCTAATATTTTTACAAACCCCGATTGAAAATATTGGTGAAATTGCTGTTAAAAAAACTAATGAAAATTTATTAAGAAAAATTATGGATCACTATTATGATTCATATGGAGGGTTTCAATTAAAGTCAAAAAGGTTTTTATCCCAATTACATTTATTCGAAAATTAATATACATGAATCAATTTCATCATTACTCTTTTTAAAAAGTTACAGTTTAACAGAATTTCTAAATGTAAATTTAAAAATTATTGTTTTCTGTGTTTACCGGCTTCATTCTAACATTTTAAGCAACTTGCGTCTGATTCTGTAATGCATTATTTATACGGTCCACTGCTAATTTTGAAGCATTATAAATAAGTGTGAAGATATCAAAATGTGTATCCTAGCCCCCTTCCCGGTTCGATAACGAACATTATTTAATTGAAAAAATTCTTTTAAATAGCATTGGCTCTTTCAACTGCAGTTCGTTGATTGTAAGTCTTTTTCCAGGCCTTAGAACCTCTTGCTGGTGCAGTGTATTTTCTTAAGTCTTTGGTCATTTTCATTTTAAATACTTTCTGGCAGATGCCTTCATTAGCTAGAGGACAGTCAATGCATTCTTTAGGTCTTGTGTATTTTAAAGTTTCATACTTAGCATCATAACTATCATATCGATAGGAGTGTTCCCTAAAACAAGTGGGAGCAAAATGTATATCAAATCCAATAGGTCCTGGCTCGTTACGTTTGTTGTAGGCAATAACTGATTGTTGACCCATTCGATATACTTGTTTATAAATGGCTTCATAGTCGTAACCAGCATCCATTGTTTGATAACGCAAATGGGGAAGTGATAATCGCTCATCTAACCCTTTCAGTAACGGAATAGTAGCTTTACCATCATTTAAGTTACCTGATGAAAAGAAAAATTACTCAAATAGGTGAGTTTTTATAAACATTGTGCTATTCTATTGACAAATGATTATCTAAACTGTACTATTTATTCATATATGTATTGCTATGAAAGGAATAAGTATTCATACCAATTATTTAAAAGCGAGTCTAGGATCGTGAGAGCTAGATAAATAACGTGTGAAGAAAGGCATCCTTGAGCATTAAAAAGTAAGGTGACTCTTTAAAAGAGTAAATAGGGTGGAACCGCGGTTAAACCCGTCCCTATGTCTTTATAGTTGAAGGCATAGGGATGGGTTTTTCGATTTTAAACAATGACGAATATATTGGTTTTAATGGAGGTATAGATGTTGAATATTCAAAACATGATTTTAAGTTTACAGCGGTATTGGGCAAAAGAAAATTGCCTTTTAATGCAAGCATATGATGTGGAAAAAGGGGCAGGAACTATGTCACCAATGACCTTACTTCGAAGTCTTGGGCCCGAACCATGGAATGTTGCTTATGTCGAACCTTCAAGACGTCCGACAGATGGTCGCTACGGAAAAAATCCAAATCGGCTTTATCAACATCATCAATTTCAGGTCATTATGAAACCATCACCAGCAAACATTCAAACTTTATATTTAAATTCTTTACAAGAACTTGGTATTGATCCACTTATTCATGATATCCGATTTGTTGAAGACAATTGGGAAAATCCAACCCTAGGTGCTTCTGGATTAGGGTGGGAAGTTTGGCTCGATGGCATGGAAATAACTCAATTTACTTATTTTCAACAAATTGGTGGTTTGGAAGCAAACCCGGTTGCTGTAGAAATCACATATGGAATTGAACGTCTAGCCTCATATATACAAGATAAAGAAAATGTATTTGATCTCGTTTGGGTTGATAATGTCACGGTAAAAGATATATTTTTACAACCGGAATATGAACATTCAAAATATGCTTTTGAAACTTCGAATGTAGATTTATTATTTAAATTATTTTCCTTATATGAAGAAGAAGCAAAACAAACGATAAAAAATGAATTAATTTTCCCTGCCTATGACTATATTTTAAAATGTTCGCATATTTTTAATTTACTTGATGCTAGGGGAGTTATTTCTGTCACAGAAAGAACGGGTTATATTGGAAGGGTACGAAAGTTAGCAAGACAAATAGCAAAGGCTTATATTGATGAAAGAAGAAAATTGGGCTTTCCATTGTTAAAAGAGGAAGTGAATCAACATGGCGAATAATGTTTTATTTGAAATAGGAGTGGAAGAAATTCCATCCCGTTTTATAGATGGGACTGAGAGACAACTTCTGAGAAGAACAGAAGATTGGTTACATAAAAATCGAATAAAATATAACCATATACAGGCATTTTCAACTCCTAGACGTTTAGCCGTTTTAATTAATGGATTAGCAGGTGAGCAAACAGATAAGGTTGAAGAAATTCGCGGACCTAAATTAGATATTGCAAAAACGGATAATGATACTTGGACAAAGGCTGCTATCGGTTTTACGAAAGGCCAAGGAGCAACTACTGATGATATTGTTATTCGTAAAATAAACGATATTGATTACATTTTTGTTAAAAAACAATTTGATAAAAAACCAAGCATTGACTTATTACCTTCTTTTACAGATGTCATTAAAGCGTTAGAATTTCCGCAAACAATGAAATGGGGGGAAGGTCAGGTTCGTTTTGTCAGACCAATACGTTGGTTAGTTGCCTTGTATAACGAACAGATTATCCCATTAACTTTTGCAAATATTCATTCGAGTAATATAACTTATGGACATAGATTTTTAAGTGGGGAAATTGTACTTGCTGATGCTTCGCATTATGAAACAGTATTATTGGACAACTATGTAGTCGTTAATGTAAATAAACGGGAAGAAATAATCATAAAACAATGTGAACAAATAGAAGACGACTATCAATTTATTATCCCTCCTGATGATTCATTATTAAATGAGGTACGTAATTTAGTTGAATATCCAACAGTATTTGTCGGTAAATTTGATATTGAATATTTAAGTTTACCAAAAGAAGTATTAGTGACAACAATGAAAACACACCAAAGATACTTTTCCGTAATATCTAGGGAAAACGAATTATTACCATATTTTATTGGAGTTAGAAATGGTACCAATCATCACATTGATAATATTATTCGTGGAAATGAAAAAGTACTTAGGGCTAGACTTTCCGATGCACAGTTTTTCTTTGAGGAAGATAAACAAAAGTCAATAGATTATTTTAATAAAAAAGTAAAATCTGTTGTATTTCAAGAAGAGATTGGAACATTTGCTGAAAAAGTGAATCGTGTAAAACGACTAAGCCTTTATTTGTGCAAACAACTAAATTTAAGTGATAAGGAAACGGAAGTTATTTCTAGAACAGCAGAAATTTGTAAGTTTGATTTGGTAACAAATATGGTGAACGAATTTCCTGAATTACAAGGTGTGGTTGGAGAAACTTATGCTAATTTTTTCAATGAAAACAAATATGTTGCAGAGGCAATTCGGGAACATTATATGCCAATCCACACGAATGATCAAACACCTTCCGGTATTAGTGGTTCAGTAGTTAGTGTTGCTGATAAAATAGATACGCTTGTTGGTTGTTTTTCAGTTGGTTTAATACCGACAGGTTCTCAAGATCCTTATGGTTTACGGCGCCAAGCAATCGGCATGCTAAGAGTTTTCCAAAATAATAAATGGGATATTTCTATTAAACCATTGTTCCAACAGGCTTTTTCATTATATAATATAAACGATCAATCAATTGAAATTAAATTAAACGAATTTATCAATCAACGATTAATTTTTCTATTAAAAGAAAGATCCATTGATCATGACATTATTTCATCTATTTTACACGAACATGTCGAAAATATTGATGAATTATTTGTTAAAGCATACTTACTCTCACAAAAAAAAGTGGATAATCAATTTATTCGTGTGCAAGAGGCTTTTATTAGGGTAATTAATTTGGGGAGAAACGTATCCCAAAACAAATCAACTGATCCAACATTGATTCAAACAGAGTCGGAAAGAGAACTATTTGATCAGTTTAATAACATTAAAACAAATTTAAATGGAAATTTATCACCTTTTAATGTATTAACAGAGTTAACAAAACTAGCCAATCCAATTCATCAGTTTTTGGATCATAATTTAGTTATGAGTGATGATGAGAAGATAAAACAAAATAGATTAAATTTATTACATGAAATGGCAAATATGATCTTAAGTTTTGCTGATTTTACTTTAGTGGAGTGGAACTACACTAAAAGTGACAAATAAGATATATCCTGAAAAAATAACTAACTTAGGTGGTGAAATAGTGGAATTATCTGAACGGCAAAAGAAAATGTTAAAAATTGTAAAGGAAAACGAACCAATTACTGGGGAACAAATTGCTGAATATTTACAGTTATCACGTGCTACTTTACGACCAGATTTAGCCATTTTAACAATGGCCGGCTATTTAGATGCAAGACCTAGAGTAGGTTATTTTTATACAGGTAAGACGGGACAACAATTGCTTTCTGAAAAAATGAATGAGCTAAAAATTAAAGAATATCAATCTCATCCTGTTTTAGTTAAAGAAGATGCAACCGTATATGATGCTATTTCTACAATGTTTTTAGGTGATGTTGGTACTTTATTTGTGATAAATGAAGAACACTATTTAACAGGAGTGTTATCACGTAAAGATTTATTGCGGGCAAGTCTTGGGAATCAAGATTTAAATGCGATCCCTGTTCATATTATCATGACGAGAATGCCTAATATTACAGTATGTTACCCAAATGACTTATTGTTAGAAGGGGCCAAACTATTAATTGATAAACAAATTGATGGATTACCTGTTGTTAAAGACGGTGAAAAAGGACTACAGGTCATAGGCAGAATTACAAAAACTACAATTACTAAAGCTTTTGTAGAATTATTTTTACAAGATGACATTTAAAAAGGGAGTGAATAAAATGAGTTCAACTTTATCAATCGTGGTCTTATCTGACTCTGTAGGAGAAACAGCAGAGTTAGTACTTAAAGCTGGTTTAAGTCAGTTTACTAACGGTAATTATTCTATTCAAAGAATTCCCTATGTAGATAATAAAGAGACAATTGATGAATCATTTAAGATGATAAAAAACGAAAAAGCCTTAATAGCTTATACGATAGTTGATCCAGAATTAAGAAGTTATGTGAAATTAACCGCTGAAGAGTTGAATCTTGAGGCTTTAGATATTATGGGCCCAATGATGGATTCCATGGAACGAATTTTCAAAAATGAGCCAAGATTAGAGCCAGGTTTAGTTTATAAGTTAGATCAAGACTATTTTAAACGGATTGAAGCGATTGAATTTGCTGTTAAATATGACGATGGACGGGACCCACGGGGAATCTCTCGAGCAGATATCGTGTTAATTGGGGTTTCAAGAACATCGAAAACTCCATTGTCCCAATATTTGGCCCATAAAAGGTTAAAAGTGGCTAACGTTCCACTTGTACCTGAAGTAGCCCCCCCGGAGGAATTATTTCGTATCGATTCCTCTAAATGTATCGGTTTAAAAATTAGTAGGGAAAAATTAAATGAAATAAGAAAGGAACGATTAAAAGCCTTAGGTCTAGGTGATCACGCAACATACGCATCGCTGAACAGAATTGATGAAGAGTTAGCATTTTTCAATAAAATTATTACTAAAATTGGTTGTCATGTGATTGATGTTTCAAATAAGGCTGTAGAAGAAACGGCTAACATTATTTTACATTGGTGTCGTGGAGAAAGGAAATGACATTTACGATGATTCATTTTTGATGACATTACTGATAATTTTGTTTACATGACTTGTTTGTTGGGTATAAGTAATTAATGGATTTGTCTTTATAAATGGAATAATACAATAATTGACGAATTTGTGACTATCCAACTTTAGACAAGTAAATTTTTTATTATAAATTTGTCGAATTGGAAGGACTTTTGTAATTTTATCTCGAATAATATATTTAATATAACATGATAGTATTAAAGATTTATACTATTTTGTAAACTTGGTGATGCCAATGAATGTAGGACTTCCTAAGCAATTAATTGAACAAATAAGACTAGATACTAATATCGTAGATGTTATTGGTGAGTATGTTCAATTAAAAAAGCAAGGTAAGAATTATTTAGGATTGTGCCCATTTCACGATGAAAAATCACCTTCTTTTTCTGTCACAAAGGAAAAACAATTTTTTCATTGTTTTGGGTGTGGGAAAGGTGGTAACGTTTATAATTTTTTAATGGAAATTGAGGGGTATTCATATATTGATGCTGTTAAAATTTTAGCAGATCGATTAAATATGACACTCCCAAATTTTAAACAACAACAAAATATTTCTAAAGAATCATCTGTTCTCTTAGAAGCATATGATTGGTTAACCAAATACTATTCACATGTATTAAAGTATTCAGAGGAAGGTAAGAATGCTCTAACATATTTGGTGGATAGAGGGATTGAATCTGAAACAATTGAACGTTTTCAGCTTGGGTTCGCTCCTTTAATTAGTGATGTTACTGTAAAGTTTTTGCAACAGAAAGAATTTCATGATCAATCTTTAGTTAAATCTGGAGTGTTAAATGAAAGAAATGGCGATTTAATCGACCCATTTCGTGGTCGGGTTGTGTTTCCCATAAGAAATCATTTAGGGAAAACCGTTGCATTTGGTGGACGAGCATTAAATGATGAAAAACCAAAATATTTAAATAGTCCTGAAAATGAATTATTCCGTAAAGGTAATTTGTTATATAATTTTGATTTAGCTAAAAATGCGATTAGAAAAGAAAATACAGTCATTATTTTTGAAGGTTATATGGATGTCCTCTCTGCTGCTCAATCGGGAATGAATCACGTTGTTGCTACTTTGGGGACAAGCTTAACAGAACATCATGCCCGTTTACTCCGGAGATATGTTGATACAGTCATATTATGTTTTGATGCAGATGATGCTGGAATGAACGGAGCTTTTCAAGCAGGTAATATTTTACAAAAATTTGGAAATGATGTGAAAGTAGCTAATTTAAAAGATGGGTTAGATGCCGATGATTTCATTAAACAATTTGGAATTAAACGTTTTGAAAGTGAAATTATCGCCTCAAGTGATGTTTTTTTTAAGTTTTTGATGAAATATAAAAAAAGATCATTCAATTTGAGTGTAGATAGTGAGAAAATTGCTTATATTGAAGACATAGTGAAAGAACTGTCTAACATAAATAGTCCTATTGAAATTGAGTTTTATGTGAATGATTTAGCTGAAGAATTTTCATTATCTAAAGAAAGAATTTTAGCAGATGTTGAACAATTTAAAAAAAGAAATAAAAATATAAAGGATAAGTATAATAGGAA
>DKGO01000120.1 GCA_002453315.1 Caryophanales bacterium UBA6768
CTTGTGAAAGGGAGTATTAAAGGGATTGAAAATTCAAATGTTAATGTAAGTGGATCGCTGTTTGGGATTAAATTATTAGCCAATGGACATACAGTCGGTAGAAGTGGTGCGAGAACTACCCATGAGGAGGGAACTGGTATTGTTGATTTTGAAATTGACTTTAATGCATTACCAGAAGAGGTAGAGGAATTGAAAATATTTGTCGAGAAATTTTCCGGATATGATGAGGTAAATGACACATTATCAATAAATGAAGATGATAAAACTAATCCAATCGATTTTCATGGTGAGGAAATTAAAGTCACTGATATAACGGTTAGTAATCAAAAAATGCACATGACAGTCATTTCTGATGAAAATGTATTGTTAGATGGATTAAGTATCGAAATAAATGGTCAGACAATTGAAGGAGAGTTGATTGAGGATCTATACGGTTTTCAAAGGGAACTCAAACGTATTTATCAATTTGATACAGACGAAATACCCAGTGAAATCAATGTCAAAGGTATGTATTATGTAAAGGATTATGATAAAGAAATTGAAATCCCCGTGAAATAACCTAGAAAAACGACGTCATCATATCATGGTATTAAGGACATGGTGACGTCGTTCATTCATTATTAAATAATGTGTAGTTGTTTTGGAAAGGAACTTAATACTTCTACCTTTCCATCCCCATTGATAAAAACGGTATCTTCGATTCGAATACCTAATTCATTCGGTATATAAATTCCCGGTTCAATTGTAAATACTAACCCATTAGATGCCACGGTATCATTATTGCCATGCACACTTGGCTCCTCATGAATTTCTATTCCTAAACCATGGCCGACGCGGTTGTTGTAGTATTCACCATATCCAGCATCATCAATGACATCCCGGGCAGCAATGTCAAAAGTTCTTAATGGAACGCCAGCCTTGACTGCTTGTATACCTGCTTCATTTGATTTCAAAACAATATCATATAGTTCCTTCTGACGATCTGACACACTATTTATAGCAAATGTACGTGTAATATCAGAACAATAACCATCCTTTATGACTCCAAAATCAATCAATAAAAGGTCACCATCAGCAATTTTAGTGTTACCAGGAATCCCGTGAGGGAGGGCGGCGTTTTTTCCAGTTAATACAATCGTTGAAAAGGAAGGACCATCAGCACCGAACTTTCGCATTAAAAATTCCAATTCGGCCACAAGTTCCACTTCAGTCATTCCTACTTTTACTTTTTTAATCCCTTCTGCTAGCACTTTTTCAATGATGTCTAAAGCATTTTTTAGTGCGACAATTTCTTCACTTGATTTATGTACACGTAATTCATTGATAAATGGTTGAATATCATTGAATTCGAGCGAAGGGAAATAGTTTTTTAGGTTAGTGTATTGTAAATAACTTAACTGTTTCCCTTCTATACCTAATAAACCATCTAATATACCAACATGTTCACGCACAATGTCGAAAGGGACCTCATTATCAGAAATAGGAATAATCGTTGTTAAATCAGAATCCAAAGCCGCAGCTTCTTTGTCAAGTGCAGGGACGAAAAAATATTCCTTATTGTTAACAACATCGAAAATAATTGCTAAAAATCGCTCATGTGGGTCCGTATTAAAACCACTTAAATAGAAAACATTTGCGGGATTAGACACCATCGCATATGAAAAATTGTTTTGTTGCAAATATGTAGTAAGCCTTTTTCTATAAGCTGCATAAATTGTCATTTTGTTTAACCTCCTGAAAATTAATCTCCATAGCCATACTATACCATGATTCATGACAATAATATTAGTAAAAGGGTGTGAACTCATTAATGGTTAATAGAATTTGTAAAGTATTGTATAATGACATTAGTCAATTAAATAAAGAAAGAGGCGAGTAAAGTGGCAAATATTTTATATAAACGGGAAAATGGGGTCTCTTATGTAACATTTAATCGTCCCAATAATTTTAATGCAGTTGACGTCGACACATTAAAGGAAATGTTAACTGTTATTAAGAAAATAGAAAAAAATGATGACATGATTGTCGTCATCAATGGGGAAGGTAGGGCATTTAGTGCTGGTGGTGATATCACAATGATGGGGCAAAAAGGGCAAGAAGAATTTTATGATGAATTAATGGACGTCATTTCTGAGATCACGATAACGCTTTATTCACTACCAAAAATTGTCGTTGCAGCAGTACACGGATCAGCCGCCGGACTCGGATTAAGTTTTGCCCTCAATTCCGATTATATTATTGCCCAAAAAGATGCTCGATTTGGGATGTTGTTTGCCGGAATCGGTTTAGTGCCAGATGGCGGGGGACACTTCTTTTTACAGGAAAGGATGGGAACACATCAAGCAAAACAGTTTATTTGGGGGCTTAAACAGGTGAAAGGTGAAGAAGCGGTAACAATGGGATTAGCCGACATATTAGTAGACGATATAAAGGATGGAACGGCACAATTGGTGGAAAAATTAAAAGTATCACCTTTAAAAGCTATTTTAGCCTCAAAATCTATCTATCATGAACAAAGAAAGGCAGATTTAAAAGATATTCTAGCAGCGGAAAAGGCAAACCAATTAAAAATGATGCACACAGAAGATCATAAAGAAGGTATAACAGCATTTATGGAAAAAAGAAAAGCAATGTTTCAAGGGAAATAATTGTTTTAAATGTATTTAAAATATCTTTGTATTCAAGAAACTTCAATTTTCTATTCTATAAAGTACTTCATATAATTTTAGGCGAAAACAAAAAAAGGGAAGGATAAAATCGCATGTGATTTTACCCTTCGATAATAATAAATATCTCTTTTACACAAAATAGAACCCCTGATTAAATGGTAATCAGGGGCTTATTACTACATATTTAATCTCTTGGAATTCCATCCAGCCATTCGTCAACCATGTCTGGGTTATTGTCGATGAAGTCCTTAACAACGTCGGCTACATCCTGCTCATCAACGTATACTTTCGGCATCATTTCATCGAGCATTTCGTAAGTTTCAACATACTGTTCTAGTACTTTATATGCTCTTGGTGCGTCTTGTTCAAGGTCCTTACGGGCTACAGTGTAAATTTGATCACCTTCACCACCGTAAATTTCTTTTGGATCTTCAAGCATCTTTAAGTCCATGTCACCGAAAGCCCAGTGTGGTTTCCACAAAGGAACGATGATTGGTTCTTCATTTGCCATTGCAGTTTGTAATTCAGTGAGCATGGCTGCTTCGGAACTAGTTGTTAACGTCCACTGATCCAATCCATACTCTTCTAGTGCTTCCTCAGTATTTTGCATAATTCCAGCACCAGGGTCAATACCAATGATTTCCCAATTAACTGCTTCACCAAATTCCTCGTTGGTTAAATCTTCCATTGAGTTAATATCTTCAACATATGATGGAACAGTCAAAGCCAATGGTGCCTTATCAAGCACTTCATTTACCTTAACGATATCACCTTCATATTCCTCCCAATATGATGCGTGTGTGGCTGGAAGCCATGCAGATGTATGAAAGTCGGCAGAACCATCAGCAACACTGGAGTACATTGGACCTGCTTCTACCTGTGACGTTTCAACATTATATCCAACCATTTCAAGTAGTTGTGCTAACATCTCTGTACTAATTGATTCTCTTGCCCATGCAACATATGGAATAGTTAGGTCTTGTTGACCAATTTCTAAGTCACCATCACCATTATCTCCCGCTGCTTCGTTATTATTATTTGCTTCTTCATTATTATTATCTGCTGGTTCATTGTTACCATCATTTCCACCACATGCTACTAGTGCGATAGATAGGATAAGTAACAAGGCCAAACTTATAAAACGAAAATTCTTAAACATATTAACAACATTCCTCCTAAATTTTTTAAAAATATCGGTCAACTTTCTGACCGTCTATAAGATATATTATAAAATAATACACTTACACTTTTTGTTTATTGCTTGCACCTTGCGTAATGCGGTCAAGAACCATTGCTAAAATGACAAGCGCTAAACCTGCTTCAAAACCCATGCCAATTTTAACTTGAGTTACAGCACGATAAACGTCTTCCCCAAGTCCTGGTGCTCCTACAAGTGAAGCAATAACTACCATAGATAAAGAAAGCATGATCGTCTGATTAACCCCCGCCATGATTTGTGGCATAGCAAGTGGTAACTGGACTTTCCCTAGTCTTTGGGCCGTAGTAGAACCGAATGCATTTGAAGCTTCAATAAGTTCCTCATCTACTTGGCGAATACCAAGGTTTGTTAACCTTACTGTAGGTGGCATGGAAAAGATGATGGTTGCTACAATCCCGGGTGTCATTCCTATACCGAAAAAAACTATCGATGGTATTAAATAGACAAATGCAGGCATGGTCTGCATAAAATCAAGTATTGGTGTAACAATCGATTGCACGGATCTTTTCTGTGACATCCAAATACCTATTGGGATACCAATAATCGTTGCAATTAAAACAGATATCAGAACGAGCGATACTGTTTGAATTGTTTCATGCCAGTAATCAAGATTGTTAATTAAACCAAGACCGATTAATGTGAAGAGACCTAATTTCCAATCTACCATCCACCAAGCAAGTAATGCAACCAAAATGATTAATAGGAGTGGTGGTGGAAGTTCCATTAACCAAATAAATTTCCCAGTCAAAAAGGTGATACTATCTGTAATAACACCAAAAACAACTGAGAAGGTTTGTTTCAACAAATCCACAAATGTTACTACCCAATCACCTAATGGTATCTTTGGAAAAAGTCTCTCAAGGTTATCCATCTGTTACTTCCCCCCCATTTCCGTTAATGACTTCATCTTTACCTGCGAGAGCAGCAATAACTGATCCCCTAACAACAATGCCCACCAATCTCTCCTCATCATCAACAACAGAAAGTGGCGCATTATCGCTAGACATCGCCTCGAACATATCTGTTAGTAGTGTATCTGGATGTGCTGTTGGAATACCACGGGTGATGACTTCTTCCAAACCCTTTTTTTCCCTGGAGGCTTCTGAGGCTTGGTCTGCAGTGACGTAGCCTAGTAGTTTTCGTTGTTTGTCTACAACATAGACAGTGGAGATACCATTATCCTTCATTATCTTTAACGCAACTTGGGGACCTCTATCAACTACTACGTTTTCCGGACGCTTCATTATGTGAGCCGCTGTTAATACCTTGGCAAGATTAACATCCTCAACAAAACGTTTCACATAATCATTAGCGGGATTCATGAGGATTTCTTCAGCTGTACCAATTTGAGCAATAGTACCATCTCTCATGATGGCAATTCGATCACCTAACCGAAGTGCCTCATCTAAATCATGGGTAATAAAAATAACAGTTTTTTTCATTTTGGATTGTAAAACAATTAATTCATCTTGCATATCTTTACGAATTAAAGGATCAAGTGCACTAAAGGCTTCATCCATTAATAAAATGTCCGGATCATTTGCTAATGCCCGCGCCAATCCGACACGTTGCTGCATCCCACCGGAAAGTTCATTCGGATATTTATCCAAATAACCCCCAAGACCAACCAATTCCAACGATTCACGGGCCTTTCTTTCCCGTTCCTGTTTGTCAATCCCCTGAATTTCTAAACCAAATTCAGTATTTTTTAAAATTGTTTTATGGGGAAGTAACGCAAAGTTTTGAAAAACCATACTCATTTTTTTACGTCGTAATTTGCGAAGTTCCTCTTTATTCATTTTTGCAACATTTTGATCATCTAGCCATACACTCCCAGATGTTGGTTCAATTAACCGATTAAGCAAACGGACTAATGTAGACTTTCCACTTCCAGATAGCCCCATGATAACAAAAACTTCGCCCGGATTAACCTCAAATGTCGCTTGATTTACACCAACCGTCATCCCAGTCTGTTCAAGAATTTCATCTTTTGTCTTGTTTTTTTCAAGAAGGCTGACTGCATGTCTCGGGCGTCTGCCGAAAATTTTTGTTAATTTATCTACCTTAATTTTACTCAACATTTCACCCCTTTATTTTAGAAAGTAGATCTAGTATGTACGTGGTATGTATCTTTGCTCTTGCCACTTTTCTCATGAAGTTCAAGCCTTCACATATCAAACTATTAATCCTATTTATAAAACTAAATAATTAATAGTGTTTTACCCTAATACTATAAAGGTTATTACATACATATTACAAACTCTAAATACCATGGTTTTTACGATATATTTTCCGGCTAATTATCTTGTGTGAAGTTTTATAGGGTATAACGTACATTTGCGCCAATTTCCTTCAATATCCTACCAAAGTACTTATTTTTGAATAAAGAAATCCTTTATATTATGTTACAAACACGTAACAAATATGTAATGAACATGCATTATTCTGATTCTATATGTGTGTTATTGATACTGTTCATTGTAAGAAGGATAAAACGTAAAAGGCAAAATTAATTAAATCATAATGTGTGTCGAGGATTTATCATCGTGGTACTATTGAAGCAATTTTTTAATGTTGTCAAGATGATGAAATGAAAAATACATATAGGAGGTAATTTCCACTTCCATCAAGAATTGAAGGTAGGTTATTTAAGAATATAACTTCTCATTGAATGAAGGTTTTGATCATTATTCTATACATTGTAAATGATAATAGGGAACTGCTGACCTGTTTGAATGCCCTTCTCGCCGTTTTTCTCATGTAGAAGGGCACTCGGAAGGTGTTTGAATGCCCTTCTCGTCAGGTTTTTCATGTAGAAGGGCACTCGGTAGGTGTTTGAATGCCCTTTTCGATGTTATTTCATGTAGAAGGGCACTCGGGAGGTGTTTGAATGCCTTCTCTGCTGTTTTTTCATGTAGAAGGGCACTCGGGAGATATTTTAAATACCCTGAATTTTTGTACATTATTATTCAGTCAAAAGTGTACATGCTTATCATGACATTTATCATACATTAGATTATTACTTTTACACATAATAAAAGAAAAAAGGTGATGAATATGTGTCAAGGTAAAAATTTTTATTTGGTGATTGCCGTTATGATGGTGTTATTATTATTGAATCCAGTCACTATATTGGCTTATGGTTGGGGGTATAAAAAGGGCAAAGATGAACAAGCCCCACAATTTGGCATTTATAGTGAGATGCTAAATAAGACTAATGCTATTTACTTGGATAATTCTGGGGAAAAGATTATCTATTTAACCTTTGATAATGGGTATGAACAAGGCTACACTGCAGATGTTTTAAATATTTTAAAAAAATACGGTGTGAACGCAACTTTTTTTGTGACGGGACATTATGCGAAAAGTGAACCTAATTTATTGAAGAGAATGGTGGATGAAGGGCATATTATCGGAAATCACTCATACCATCATCCGGATTTTACAAGGATGACAAAAGATGAAATGAAAAAGGAACTTGATTCATTAGAGTCAGTTGTTGCCGAGCATACATCGCAAAAGAAAACGATTTATTTACGTCCCCCACGGGGAACTTTCAGCGAACAAACAATCAAATGGGCAGAGGAATTAGGTTATGTGCATGTTTTTTGGTCACTAGCATTTAAAGACTGGGAGGTTAAACATCAAAAGGGAGCTGACTATGCTTTTGATCAAATTACTTCACAAATCCACCCGGGAGCGATTATCTTGTTACATACGGTTTCAGAAGATAATGCTGGGGCTCTTGAAAAAGTGATTCTCCATTTAAAAGATGAAGGGTATGAATTCGGGAATTTAGATGATTTAATGATGAAACAATTGTTGCCAGAGTCGTTTATATACTGATGGGATTGTAAGTAAAAGGAGTTTTTCCTACAGAAAACCTAACGCCGGAACCGCCATCCCTGTAGTTTGTCAAACAGAACCCTAATTCGGGAGATGTTTTGGTAATGGTGGGTTGGAACATATCATTTAATGGTCTATATTAAGTGGTATGTTTTTTATTAATTTTTTTAAGAAATTGAAGTTTTATACTTGAAAGTCAAAGAAGGTCAGTGTATAATAAAAATCAAAGGTCAAATATAGTCAAAGTCAAAGTAATATTTAAATAAACAATTAATTTAAAGGAGGATGTTGTCAATATGAAATGTCAACAATGTGGAGTAAATAATGCCAATGTAGCCATGTCAATGCAGGTCAACAATGAAAAAATGCAAATACAATTATGCAACGATTGTTTCCAAAAAATTCAAGGGCAAATTTCTGATCCAAGTAATTTTTCACAAGGTGATATGTTTTCACACCCATTTTTCCAGGGGAATACTGGTGGGCAAGGACAAAGCACCACAAGAACTAGACAGCAATCCGCTGGCAAAGTTGGCGGGTTATTAGATGAATTAGGGACGAATGTAACGGATAATGCCCGAAATGGCCAGATTGATCCGGTAATTGGACGACATCAGGAAGTGAAAAGGGTCATTGAAACCTTAAACAGACGTAATAAAAACAATCCTGTGTTAATTGGTGAGCCTGGTGTTGGTAAGACTGCAATCGCCGAAGGCTTAGCATTGAAAATAGTCGAGGGTGATGTGCCATCGAAATTAATTAATAAGGAAGTATATGTATTAGATGTCGCATCATTAGTTGCTAATACGGGAATTCGTGGACAATTTGAAGAAAGAATGAAGCAATTAATTAAGGAATTAAAAAACCGTAAGGATGCTATTTTATTTATTGATGAAATCCATTTACTTGTTGGGGCGGGTACAGCGGAGAGTTCGCAAATGGATGCTGGAAATATTTTAAAACCTGCATTAGCCCGTGGTGAACTACAGGTAATCGGTGCAACAACGACAAAAGAATACCGTCAAATTGAAAAAGATGCAGCACTTGAAAGACGTTTCCAACCTATTATCGTGAAGGAACCAACAGTGGAAGAAACAATTCAAATTTTACAAGGATTGAAAAATCGTTATGAAGATTTTCACGGAGTTACCTATTCTGATGATGTTATCAATGCATTTGTTTCACTGTCGGATCGTTATATTCAGGATCGTTTTTTACCGGACAAAGCCATTGATTTAATGGATGAGGTTGGATCTAGATTGAATTTGGCGAATAGTGATCAGGATGCTGAATCAATTGAAGGTCAAATTGAAAAAATTGTTAAGGAAAAAGAACGTGCAGCAGAGCAAGAGGATTATGAAACAGCTGCAAATTTACGATACCAAGAATTACAATTACAAAAACAATTGGACAAGGCGAAAGAAAAAGTAAAAGAACAAGTTACTACAGAAGTATCTGTTCATGATGTTGAAGAAATTGTAGAAGAGAAGACTGGGATACCTGTGACAAAATTACAGGAAGACGAACAAAATAAATTGAGGAATTTTGCTGATCATATGAGAACCAAAATAATTGGTCAGGATAAGGCCGTTGATCATATCGCAAAAGCAATTCGTCGTAGCAGAGCGGGATTGAAGTCAAAATATCGTCCAATTGGATCCTTCTTGTTTGTTGGTCCAACTGGTGTTGGGAAAACAGAACTATCGAAGGTTCTTGCGGAAGAACTATTTGGCGATCGCGATGCCCTTATTCGTTTAGACATGAGTGAGTATATGGAAAGACATACTGTGTCTAAAATTATTGGATCACCTCCGGGGTATGTTGGCCATGAAGAAGCGGGACAACTAACTGAAAAGGTCCGACGTAAACCATATTCGATTATTTTGTTAGATGAAATTGAAAAAGCTCATCCTGATGTACAAAATATGTTCCTACAAATTATGGAAGACGGTCATTTAACAGACTCCCATGGTAGAACAGTCAGTTTTAAAGATACTGTCATTATTATGACAAGCAATGCTGGTTCAGGTGTAAAACAAATTAATGTTGGATTTGAAAAAGATAATGAGGCCATTTCAACATTGGAAAATCTGGGAGACTTTTTCAAGCCAGAGTTTCTAAACCGGTTTGATGCGATTGTTCGTTTTAATGAACTAACGGAAGAAAATTTACTTGAAATTGTGGATCTGATGTTAACAGATTTGGAAAAAACAATTGAAGATAATAAAATTACTATTTCTATAACAGAAGATGCAAAAAAACAATTAGTCAAACTTGGGTATGACACTAGATTTGGGGCAAGACCTTTACGAAGGGTCATTCAGGAAAAAATTGAAAATCAATTAACAGATTTAATTTTAGAAGATAATGCAATTGACAATGTCCAAGTTACTGTAGCCAATGATGAGATAGTTGTTGAAAAGGTTTAGGTTAACCGTATAGACGTAAAAATAACGCCTAAAGAAGGATATCCCCAGGAGATAGTCTCTAGTAAGCTATCTTCTGGGGTATTTTTTAGTTAAATGAATAAACGGGGAAATTGCCGTTACTAATATTAACCAGTAGATTGATTTCCTTATCAATTTTTAATAATAAGGCCGAGCAGGGAGGCAAACTGAACTGCTTGAAATGATGATACTTTACAACCTTTCAAATGCTCAATTGAAACATTTAATGTATTAAATTCACAAGAACTTAAATCCACCCCATTTAGTGGGGTTTCCTCAAAACTTATCCCATTAATGTTGCAAGAGTGAAAATTGACTTTTTTGAATTTACATTCATACAAGTCTGCCCCTTTTAATGAGCTGTTTTTAAAAATAGCCTTCTCAATCTTTGAGTTGCCAATCATCGCCATGTCCAAAACTGATTCTTCAAACTTAACATTACCAATATACGATTCAGTCAAGTTACTTCCGAGAAGTTTACAGTTAAAAAATTCGACACGATTTATAGATGCCCTTCTTAAATTCGTGTTGGATAGATCACAATTTTCAAATCGCACATCAGTTATGTCCGCCCTACCAAAATCTGTATTCATGAACTGACAGTTCTTAACCACTGTATTGTAAAGTCGTAGTCGACCAAGCTCTTCATTAACAAATTTTGACCCTGAAATGATACTCATCTCAAATTCAGGGTATTCTTCGTAAAATATTTCGCTGAAATCTCTTTCTGTTAGAAGAGCAGGTATTTTGGGTACATCAATTTTCATGACTATACCTTCTTTCATCATTGTATTTAGATAACTTACATTTTAAATTATATCATACGCATGGAAGGCTCATTAAATAAATGCAATTTCATTGAAACATATGAATTTTTCCTTTCATATTTAGTATGATATTATTTCCGCTTTTTGCGTTTCAACAAAAATTTCTGCAATTTTCTAAACGATTTCTACGCTGTTTTTAAATAAGTTGATTTTAAGAAAATGACTGTCAAGATAATCGTTAAGCTCGTAATGAAAGTGATTTCCTGAAGAAAATACCGAGTCAAGTTAGACTTTATCACAAAGGGAATTAGTCAAAATATATTTCGTTTAACAGTTTTTGTACATTTGGATAATCATTATATCGTGTTCTCCTCCTAAGATTAAACATTTAATGTCTAAATGATGTGACACTTTTACATAATAGTAATAAAACTTGGGAAATATTGTATTTGTGACCCAACTGCACCATTATTTTATAGAATAATATATATTTACAGATTATTACACTTATGATATCATAATAGTATAATATAGATATAATATGAGGTGATGAGGATGAGGGAAAAAGATGCATTATATATGAACGGATATCTTGGGGTAATCATTATTGCCATATTATTAGCGGGAACAGTATACAGTGTCTTCTATCAACAATGGATTTTAGGCATAATCTGTGTCATTATTGCTGTTTTATTGGCAACAGGGATTACATTAGTACAGCCAAATCAATCAATTGTCGTCATGTTCTTTGGGAAATATATTGGAAGTATTCGTAAGGAAGGGTTGATTTTGACTGTCCCATTAACCGTTCGAAAAACTATTTCTTTACGGGTAAGGAACTTTAACAGTAATCGTTTAAAGGTGAATGATGTTAATGGTAATCCGATTGAAATTGCCGCCGTTATTGTATTTAAAGTAGTTGATTCCGCAAAAGCTGTTTTTGATGTAGACAGGTATGAGCAATTTGTTGAAATACAAAGTGAAACAGCTTTACGGGCTGTTGCAACAAAGTATCCCTATGATATTTATGATGATACGCAAATGTCTCTACGCGGAAATGCAGAGGAAATATCCAATGAATTAACGAAAGAAGTACAGGAACGTTTGCAAGTTGCTGGTGTGGAAGTAATTGAAGCAAGACTGACACATTTAGCCTATTCCACTGAAATTGCCCAAGCGATGTTACAACGTCAACAAGCAAGTGCGATTATTGCGGCCCGAAGATTAATTGTTGAAGGGGCTGTTGGCATGGTTCAAGATGCTGTTGAAAGAATTGAAAAAGAAGGAATTGTCCAATTAGATGATGAACGACGAGTGGCGATGATTAATAATTTACTCGTATCGATTGTAGCTGATAATGCTGCACAACCAGTCATAAATACTGGATCATTATATCAATAGAGCATGTTGAAAGTTGAGGATGATCATGAAGGAAGAGAAAAAGCGATTTTTATTAAGGATCGATCCTAAATTACACGACATATTACAACGATGGTCTAAAGACGAATTCCGCAGTTTGAATAGTCATATTGAATTTTTATTACGTGAAGCAACAAAGAAGGCCGGACGTTTACCTAGAAATTTAGACAAAAAAATAGGAGAATAAACCAAAGTTCTGCTGTAAATGCTTTGTACATTAATGTAACCGGGTTCGGTCTCAGAGTACAAAAATGTAATTGGGGAGTTAAATCGTATAAGATTTGGCTCTTCGATTTTTATTGTTATATCACTATTTTTATTTGTTTTTTGTATAAATCGGTATGCTATGTGAACTACGAATTAGCATATGACATAAAATATTGTCATTGCGATGCATAGGCTGATATCACTTTTAAATTAGGTCCACCTATTGAATTTTGTATAAGGTAAATTATAAGGAAAATTAATGCAGGAAACAATTTATAAAAAAATAAATCTATGATAATTTAAAATATGGATAGAATTCCCCAACAAACGGGAAAAACAAAGTTTTTCAAAAGAGAGCGCCAAGGAAGTTTATTTTGTCAGTTCATAATGAGGAACAAATTTATGAATTACGGGTGAAGGCTTGAAATGGGGACCTATCCATATTGGATAAGGTAACGTCTACTGATCGCATAGTTCATCAAGGAGAACAGATGAGAAATCATCGAATCATAAAGGGAGCGGAAGCCTTAAAGGGAATCATTAGGGATGCTAGCGCATTTTTTGATGATGTTAGGATGAATATTGAAGTAAGTCAATTCGTAGATAGTCTGTTTATATCTGTGCTCTGGAAGTTTATGGGGCCTATAAGGGAAACATACCGGATGCCAAGGCAGAAACGGGAAAAATAATGGGCTTTAGCGGTATGGAAATTTTGCAAATCAATGAGGGAAAAAAGGTTATTGGGTGTCATCCGATGGCGTACACTTAATGGAACAACTAGGGGTATTTTAATTTACTCTCACCTTCTTATATTTCAGAAAAGGGTGCGATAGTTTAGTGATAATTATTCATGCCTTATTGTTTAATAAATATATTTTCATTTTTGTAAAAGTTCATTAATTTCCAACCATCTATTATCTGCCAAAAAATTTCCCGTGTTTTTTTCCATATCTAGTATTAAATTTACCCAAAAATTATTAGATATACTCTTATCACCATATTGTTCGTGAACCCCTAAATTATCAAAGACTATTTTTTCACCATCATTTGTAACGCCTGGGACATTCCTTTTTAATGATGTCACCCATAATGAATTTAATTTTTCCAGGTAAATAATTTTTTCTTCCATATCTTCATCTAGCACTAATATCACTTCATCCATATTATCTCCATCAATTGTTGTTTCCCCATTCATTTCGGCATAGAAATAAGCAATATCCGCCACCTGACTAGCCGTTTCATTTTGAAATTCATTGCTCTTTGTTCTTTCAAAGTTCCTGGCTAAAAACCCATACTCTTGGGTGAATTTTTGAATAGTATAGGCATTGTATTTAAGTCTTTCAGCCTCATATCTTGTTATGTTTCCTTTATTTAAAATATCTTTATATAACTCATTACTTTCAATGATATCCCTCACTAGATTGCCAGTATCATTATTTAGTTCTATCGAAATATACTCTTCATACATTCTTTTTTCCTGATATAGTTTATATCCATAAAAAACTAAGATAATTGCAAGTATTACGGCTAATAATTTAATGTATCTTTTTATGATATCTCACCCCTGATGCCACACCTGATATAAATAATGATATGCAAAATAAATATTACGCTAAGTATTAATTATTAACCCTCAAATTAGTCTTCTTTCTCTCTTTAAATTGGCCCATTTCATATAAAAACTAATTTATACTGTGAATTTACTTAACCACAGTGTATCATACTTTTTCGTGTTTTGTATAAAATTTTCTCGGATACTTAAGTCCTTAATAGTAACTTTGTTGTTTTGATGATGAGATACGCTTCTGGGGCAAAAAAGGAGCTAAAAACCGGCTTCTTATTGCTTGGTAAATTCAATGTTAATAGTGATGTGAACCTGAATAAAAATATCCTGATAATAATGTTATTTTACGTTTTGTACTTGAAAACCGTATCCATTAACATTAATGTCTTGGGCATTTTTTATTGTCAAATTTTATCATCTAAAAAGAAATTTTTATAAATTTAAAGTAAACTGTTGACAAGATACTTAATTAGTTATATGGTTAGTTATACAAGTAACTAACCTGTTGAAAAAGAGGTGAAGCAATGGCTAATCAGCTGGACGATAATCGCCCAATTTATATTCAGATAAAAGAAATTATTGAGGACTCCATTTTGAATGGAACAATTAAAATTGGAGACCGCGTTCCCTCAACAAATGAGTTAGCGGCATTTTATAAAATTAATCCTGCGACAGCTAGACAAGGAATGAACGAGCTTGTCCAAGAACGAATTTTACAAAAACAAAGGGGTGTTGGCATGTTTGTGACAGAGAATGGGAAAAAGATGTTAATTAAGAATCGTCAACAACAATTTTTTGATCGATATATCGTTCCACTGAGAGCTGAAGCGGAAAAATTACAAATGTCTCAACAACAATTAATAGAGATGATTGAAAGGGGAAAATCTGATAATGAAAATTGAAGTAAATGAATTAACGAAGAAGTTTAATAAAAAAGTGGCTTTAAGTAAGGTGACCTTCTGTTTAGAAGAACCGAAAATATATGGATTATTAGGAAGGAATGGTGCCGGTAAAACGACATTCATGGACATTTTAGCGGGGCACCAATTAGCGACAAATGGGGAAATAAAAATTAATGGAGTTGATCCATTTGATCGTCGTGAGATACTTAAGCATATTTGTCTTATTAAGGAAGCAGATAATTTTCATAAAGATTTTACAGTAAGACAGGTGTTACGGACCTATGCATTATTTTATCCAAATTGGGATAATCAATTAGCTGAAAGATTAATTAAAGAATATTATTTACCGAAGAACAGACGGGTAAAAAAACTATCAAAAGGAATGATTTCAACGCTAGGGGTCATCGTGGGATTAGCAAGTAAAGCTGCGATTACTATTTTCGATGAGCCATATATTGGGATGGATGCTGCAGCAAGAAGAAAGTTTTATGATACTTTGATGGAAGAATATGAAATAGAACCAAGAACAGTTGTTTTTTCAACCCATTTAATTGATGAAGTAAGTTTATTGTTTGAAGAAATTGTTATATTGCAAGAAGGTGAAGTGATTTTACATGAAGAGGCAGAGACATTACGAGAAAATACGTATGCAATAACCGGTGAAATAAAGCAAGTCGAAGACTATGTTCAAAACAAGAAAGTGATTAAGAGAAAACAGCTGGCAAATATGATGACAGCCTATATTTATGGGAGTAAAAAGGACACTATTCAAACAGAATTACAGGTTGATGGTGTTCCCATTCAAGACTTAATGATTTATTTAACTGAAAAGGAAGGTGTATCATGATGAGTCATCAATTAAAGGGTACTTTATACTATTTGTATGCAAATGTACGTTTTCCACTTACCGTTTTTTGGGTTATTATTAGTAGCGTACTAGCATTGTCAATCATCTCATCGTATTTAATGAGTGAAGGGACGATTTCGTTTCAATTATCTTTTTCTCTTTATATTTTTAGTGCGATTATCGGAACGTGGACTGTTAAAAGTGCCATCCCTTATGCACTGAAGTTAGGTAGTACGAGAAAGAATTTATATGTAAGTCTTGGTATTTACTTTTTAGGCTTTGCTATTGTAAACAGTTTGTTGGCCAACCTATTAAATAGTTTAGTGAGCACTATTTTTGGAGTAGAATCCTTGGGTGGTATGGGAGAAATAACAACAGCAAATGGAACAGAAACTTTCACATTTTTTCATATTGCACAGTTTATAGAAGGTAATTCTTGGTTTACTTATATGATGATTGATATTGTCATTTGTTTTTTCTTATTAATCGTAGCCTATATTATCGGATTATTTTTTTATAAGTATGGGTTGATTGGTGGCTTTGGACTTCTTGGGCTTGCTATGTTCACCTTGATATTTACAGCTGCAAAAGGATGGTTGGTAGACTTTTTTATCACTATTTTTTCTGATTTCAGTATCGGTTTCTTTTATCAATTATTCGTCGTTGCCCTAATTATTTATCTTGTTACCTTTATCCTAATTAGAAGAATAACAATTTAAATCGTAAATCCCGTGACTCTGTAACGGAGTTACGGGATTTTTGATGAAGTTTTACATATTAGGTGTGATTAAAGTGAATTTTGATTCTTTATCTACCTAGATTCTAGCGGGGGTACTTCCACCGTTTGAGTATTTTTTCTTTTCCGTCAAAAGTCCATTGCTGGACGATCCACCGTTTGAATTTTTCGTCTATCCAATCAAAAGTTTAATGCTGGATGAACCGTTTGATTTTTGACTTATGTTGCATGTAATCTCTAACGGAAGCCCCTAGAAGTGGGGTCATTTGTATTTATTTTACCAATTCCTTCTTTTTAAACAGAAAGACAGACATACATAGCAAAAACACTATTAGTCCACCGATAATACTAGAGGTAAGTATTAATGCCTTTGTAATAGTTCCAGTTGCTGTCATTTCCATAATGTGATAGGAAAGTTGATTTGGAAACCAAGTAAACCGATGGCCAATACCAGTATTAATAGCTGCCATCACTACAATGATGATCATTGTGCCAGCAACAACTAGTCCCGGTACACGGAAAATTGTATTAAAAAATATAGATAGTGTAACGATTAATGTAAACCATAAGCTGTAAAATAGAATAATTTTAATCACAACCGTAAATTCGACAGAACCATATAATAAATTGGTATAATACCAGGCAATTAACATTCCGATTAACAATGAAATGTTAGCTATTAATACGTAGGCAATCCATTTTGATGTGACATAATTTAGATATTTAACAGGTTTAACAAGAATAATTTCAGAAATTCCACTATGTCTTTCACCGGCAATTGACCCCATTGAGATTAGTACGATGACGATGACACCGAACATACTTAATTGCTCAAGACTTAATAATATCGCCTCATTGGGTGTTAATTCAGGAATTTCCATTATTGCTCCTTCAGGTACTCCACCAACTGTATCAAGGATTTCTGGTAAAAAATAATAAGTGACAAGATCCATGGAACAAATGACCATCATCACAATCGGTACCCAAATCCATTTTTTATTTCGCCAATTTTCCATTATTTCTTTTTTAAATAAAGTCATCCATTGCTTCATGATTGCACCACCTTCATAAACATATCTTCCAGTGAAGCACGATTAACGACAAAACTTGTAAGTGGCCAATTGTTTTTCATTGTCATATTCAAAATTTCTTTACGAGCATCATCAATATTTAATACTGACATATGAATCATTTCTCTCTTTATATCGACATTTTTCACTGTTGGCAATTGCCCAAGTTGCTCTTTATATTCCTCTAAATTATTATCAAAACTTAATTCAATTGCTGTTGTTTGGTATTTCCTTCGAAGTTGGTTCATCGATCCTGATTCCACGATGACCCCTTTATGTAGTAACAACAATTCATCACTTATCTCATCAGCATCTGTTAAAATGTGAGTCGAAAATAAAATCGTCATATCTTGTTTCAATTCTTCCATTAAAGTTAACACTTCACGCCTACCGATTGGATCTAAGGCAGATACTGGCTCATCTAAAATGAGTAACTTTGGTTGATGAATAATGGCTTGGGCAATTCCTAATCGTTGTTTCATTCCACCGGAATATGCACCAATCCTTTTATTTTTCGCATCAAAAATGCCAACCCTTTTCAATAGGTCATCAGCTCTTTTACTGGCCGCTTTTTTATTAATATTCGTTAGTTGAGCACAATAAACGAGATATTCTTTTCCAGTCATCCAAGAATGGAAAACCGGATGCTGTGGTAAATAACCAATCGATGAACGGAAATCTGCATTAGCATATTTATAATGAAATTCCCCGGAGGTTTGTTTCATTAAACCAGTTAAAATTCTTAATGTTGTCGTTTTTCCAGCACCATTAGGGCCAATTAATGCAATACATTTTCCAGATTGTAATGAAAAGGAAATCTTTTGCAAAACCTCTTGATTGCCAAATTTCTTCTGAAGTTTACTTACATTTAACACTGCATCCATTTAGTCATTCTTCCTTCCAACAATAAAATAAATGATAGGACCAATTAAGTTAACAAATATAATGATGATGGCCCAAAGCCACTTCGGTCCATTTGTGCGCTCAATTTTGATTAAGTCAACTAATGCAACAATAACTAACAACAGTTGAATGATAAGTAGTGGGGCGATTAATCCCCAAGGTATTGCTTCGAATACTTCCATTGTAGTTTCCCTCCTATACTAAAAATAGTGTTAAAAACGGCAACACAAGGATGATAATAAGAATTATCCAAACAATTGGTCTAGCAAAATTAACTGTCCACCCAACACCAAAACGTTTTTCTACAAATAATGATGGATCATTTTTATTCACATAAAACTGTCCGAGTTTCCAAAATTGGTCATCATCTAATTGATTCAAATGACTCTTTTCTTCATTACCAATTTTTACTCGACTTCCTCCTTGACCCGTTGTGATTGATATGACGATGGCTCCAATTAGGATAATGGCAATAACAATTAACAAAACAATGTCTTGATAGATTAATAATTGTTGGAATATCATGGCTATTTGCATAAAAGTAAACATAGCTGTCATCAATATTGAAGTGATAATCGTAAATAGGGACCATCTTCTTCTAAAAATGATATTTTGCTGTTTAGATATATTTGGTTTTTGGGTACTCACTTGTTGTTTAGCATGAGCAATAGAATAATTGACAGCTGCCATGATCCCAATCAAAAACAATTGCGTAAGGGGTAAAAATATTAAAACTCCCGGTGATTTTTCATTGTAAGTTACCTTTCCAGTGAAACTTGTATGGGTGGGAACCTCATTGGGAATCTTATCATACAAAGTAAAAGATAAAATAATGGTAACTACCATGATACAAATAGGTATGAGAAACCAGCCACTTGAATAGATGATTTTTTCTGAACGGAATGAAGTATCCACAACTAACGTAGAAGTTTTATTTTCCTGCCATTTTTCTTCAGACTTAATTTTTTTCATTTTTAAATGGAAAGGAATATAAATGACAAATCCTAATATGATATAGGCCAGAACTGCCACAGTATAAAAAGTAATTTCAAGTAACTCATTGTTTTGAAAGGCAATTATCACCATTAAGATCGCAAATACTAAACCGATAACAACCATTATGAAAGTATATTTTCTCCGCATCGCCTGAAATGTTGGTCGATGATACATATCTTCTAAAATTGTCACCCCAAAATTCTCTGTCTTTCTTGTTAAAAAAGGAATAAATGACAGGATGAATATAGCTGGTATAAATGTAATTAAAAAAGTTAAACTCATCGTACTCATGGTGATTCCTCCTGTAGCCCATCATAAATGTTATCTATTAGACTGAAAAATTGCTTCTTATTAATTCCTCGACACAATGAATCAGCAATTTGTGGACGTAATTTTTCCGTTAGTTGAAGGATAAATGCATCATCTGCCTTCACTACTCCTTCTGGGTTAACGACAACTCCCCGTTGCCGATGAATTAATAAATATCCTTCTTGCTTTAATTGTTGATATGCTTTGTTAACAGTGTGTAAGTTAATCCCAATATCGCTGGCAAGTGATCTAACTGAAGGAAGCCTTTCACCAGGTGAAAGTTGCTTTTTAGCAATGCCGATAACAATTTCATTTTTTAATTGCTCATATATTGGAATTTCCGATTCGAAATCTAATTGAATAAACATACGTATCATCCTTATTATAACTGTTATATATATAGTATAACAAGAATTAAAAAAATACAATAAAAAACACATTAAAAAACCTACATGATTAATGTAGGTAAGCAATCATTACTTATTGATGTTGTTATCAGATTGTTTTTTCTTGTTGGTTAATTAAAAATGATAAAGTTTCGTGAATGAATTTTTGTTGCTTTAATGGTAAGGATTTTAAACGAAGAATTTCTTCTTTCAATTGGGGATGTGTCATGACGTATTCGATGAATTCAATTAAGACTTTGTCATAAGCCTCGGAGTCCAGTTGATAAATTCTTTTAAAATCTCGTAAGATGTCATCTTTATAAGAATGTCTTCCAATAAGCTGATCAATCGTTACTTTAAAAAAATCACTCAATTTAATGAGAGATTCGATGTCAGGTAGGGATGTATTGTTTTCCCATTTTGCTATTGTAGAGCGAGAATGGTTTATTTGTTTTGATAATTGTTCCTGAGTTAGTCCATTTTGCTCACGAAAAAGTTTAATATGATAACCAATTTGATGCAATTCCATAAGATCACTCACATGTACTGAATTTTAATATATTTAGCTTATCACTGTTCTCTATCGGATAAAATATAATATTGTTCTTATAAATCACATATGGTAAAATGTACCTAAATAGAACAGAATGGTGTGGGTGGACGATGATGATTGCTTGTTTAATATTTAATTGTACAAATTATCCTATCAAAATAATTAAATTAATTAGGGATTACTGAATAATTAAAAACCTTTGATTCTATTATATTTGTTCCCGTTTTTCTCGTCATAAGGTGCAAGGTAATTTATAATAGATAGTAACCATTATTGTCTCGGAGGTCGTTTCATGTACACACATAATGCCAAT
>DKGO01000148.1 GCA_002453315.1 Caryophanales bacterium UBA6768
ACTTATCAAATAGTTTGAAAATTTCAAGAAGTGCTATATGGAAACATATGAATGAATTAAAAAAAGATGGTTATGACATTGAAGGTGTAACTAGAAAAGGTTATCGTATCGTATCATTTCCGGAAAAGGTTAGTGAAAACACAATTCAGTGGGGTTTAAACACTTTTTGGGCAGGAAAAAAAGTATATTATAAAGAAACGATTGATTCAACCCAACGGCTAGCCCATCAATTAGCATTAGATGGAGCGGAACATGGAACAATTGTTATTGCAGATGAACAAGTAAAAGGAAAAGGTCGGACAGGCCGTCATTGGCAATCCCATAAGTCGTTAGGAGTTTGGATGAGTATTATTTTAAGGCCTAATATTTTACCTTACGCAGCCCCACAATTAACATTAGTCACTGCTACAGTTATTGCTAATCTGATAGAGGAATTAACCGGGATTCGACCACATATTAAATGGCCAAATGATATTTTAGTAAATGATAAAAAAATTGCGGGCATTTTAACTGAAATGCAGGCAGAACAAGATAAGGTTAATTATGTTATTATTGGTATTGGTTTGAATGTCAATCAATTATCAACTGATTTTGACCATGCCTCATCTTACCCAATTACATCATTACGAATGGAAACAAACGAAACATGGTCATTAATCAAAATTATTCAACAAATGTTGCAAATTTTTGAATCGAAATTTGATCATTTTATGACAAATGGATTTCAGGAAGTAAAGAAAGAATGGGAACATTATGGTTTCAAAATGAACGAGCAAATTCAAATAAAAAGTGGTCAAAATAATAGATACGGAACTTTTCTCGGTATTGCAGAAGATGGGGCACTATTAATAAAAAATGAAGAAGAAACAATTGAAAAAATTTATTCAGCCGAAATAATGTGGTTTTAGGAGGGTGCAATGTGTTAACAACTTTAGATTTACAAAAAATGAAGCAATCTGGTGAAAAAATTTCAATGATTACAGCTTATGACTATCCATCAGCAAAGCAAGTTGAAGCGGCTAATGCCGACATGATTCTCGTAGGAGATTCTCTTGGTATGGTCGTATTAGGGTATGATTCAACAACTGAGGTCACGTTAAATGATATGATTCACCACGCAAAGGCTGTCAGACGAGGGGCTAAAAAATCGTTTATTGTAGTTGATATGCCATTTATGTCATATTATGTTTCTGTTGAAAAGGCAATGGAAAATGCGACAAAACTTTTTCAAAAGACGAATGCTCAGGCCCTAAAGCTAGAAGGTGGTTCACAAGAGGTGGTTGACGTAACGAAGCGATTAGTTACAGGTGGAATACCTGTTGTATCCCATTTAGGTTTAACGCCACAAATGGTAAATGTTTTAGGTGGTTTTAAAGTACAGGCTAATAATAAACAGGCAATTGACCAAATTATAAATGATGCTTTAAAATTAGAAGAAGCAGGGGCCAGTGCACTTGTTTTAGAATGTATACCAAGGGAAATCGGTAAAATTGTAACAGATAGTATATCGATTCCAACAATAGGGATTGGGGCAGGTTCAGATTGTGATGGTCAAGTACTAGTATATCATGATATACTACATTATGGTCAAAATAGTTTTCCGAAATTTGTCAAAAATTTTGCTAATTTCGATGAAATAGGAGTAAGTGCACTAGCAAAATATGTAGAAGAAGTTAAATCGATTAGTTTTCCACAGGAAGAACATACGTACAAAATTAAAGATAATAAATTACTTCCGAAATAGGGGTTCTAAATGAAGGTTATAAAAACGATTGAAGAAATGAGCCAATTTAACAGAAGAAATACTACAGCAACAATCGGTTTTGTACCGACAATGGGTTTTTTACATGAAGGTCATTTATCGCTAGCAAGAGAGGCAAAAAATAAAAATGATGTATTAGTAATGAGTATTTTTGTTAATCCTTTGCAATTTGGACCTAACGAGGACTTTAAACGATACCCACGAAATGAGGAGCGTGATGTTCGACTGGCGGAAAAGGTGGGAGTCGACGTCTTGTTTATGCCATCTTTAGAGGAGATGTATCCCGTTAAATCCATTATCCAAATGGAAATGATTGGTAGGGTAGATGTCCTATGTGGAGCATCAAGACCAGGACATTTTGACGGTGTCATTACAGTATTGACTAAGTTTTTTCATATTGTTAAGCCTACAAATGTTTATTTTGGGTTAAAGGATGCCCAGCAAATTGCAGTGGTTGATGCATTAATAACAGACTTGAATTTCCCAATTACCTTAATTGGCTTACCAACAAAAAGGGAAGTAGATGGTCTTGCAATGAGTAGTCGCAATGTGTATTTAAGCAATTCGGAAAGAAAAGAAGCTACTGTACTGTACAAGTCACTACAAAAGGCAAAATCACTGATTGAAAAGGGAATAGTGGAGAAAAAATTAATAATTGATGAAATAAGGCAAATGATTAATGACAACACATCAGGTAAAATAGACTATGTGTCAATTTTTAGTTATCCAAATTTAGAAGAAGTGCAACAAATAGACGAACAGGTAATTATTGCTGTGGCAGTTTATTTTAAACAAGCCCGTCTGATCGATAATATTATTATTAGTAATAATGGCAATCAAATGGAAATATTTACTAGAGGTGAAGCATAATGTATCGAACAATGATGAATGCAAAAATCCATCGTGCAAGAGTAACAGAAGCAAATTTAAATTATGTCGGTAGCATTACAATTGACGAGGAAATTTTAGAAAAGGTTAATATTTTACCAAATGAAAAAGTTCAAATTGTCAATAATTATAATGGTGCTCGATTAGAAACTTACGTTATACCTGGAGAAAAAGGTTCAGGAGTTATTTGTTTGAATGGTGCGGCAGCAAGACTTGTTCAAAAGGACGATATTGTCATTATTATTTCGTATGCTTCTATTCATGAAAATGATTTAAAAAATCATCGACCAAAGATTGCTATTTTAAATGAAAAAAATGAAATTGAACAATTTATTGAAAAGGAACCACCACATACGATTTTGTAACAAAAATTTTAATGTTTTTATTTTAAGTCTATAGAGGAAGAATTGGTTGGTAGATATCATATGAAAAAAAGTAAGGCAAACGATTCAAATTTGAAAATGATTTTTATAAGTATATGCATCGTATGTTTACTCATCATTGGTGGATTGATGGTGTATAGTTTTCATTTATATGGGCAAATCGAGGCGTCGCAAACAAATGAATTAAATAAAACAAAAGAAAATATTCTAAAGAATGAAACTTTAACAAACGTAACGGAAATGTACGAGTTTAATGATGATTCATCATTCCATATTATGGTTGGAAAGAATCAAGAAGGAAAAAATCAATATGTTTTTGTTCCGATTGATGAGAATGATGGAAAGTTAATGACCATTTACAGTGATGAAATTATTTCAAAGGAACAGGCGATTAACTATGGGACAAGTGATTGTGTACATTGTCGTGTTGTAAAAGCAAGTCCGGCCATGATTAATCATCAATTTCTTTGGGAAGTAATTTATTATGATGAAAAAACACGTTATGTCATTGACTATATTTCAATGAAAGACGGTGAACGGATCGAACAGCTCCGATTAGCTTCTAAGTATAGAAAATAGGACACTTGACCTCTAAACAATATTTGAAGGTGGTGGTTATTCTAATGATAGAAAAGTTTTCATTTCAACAATTGTTTAATCAGCAAACAGTGATTCCTAATAAATTATTAATGTTGTATAGTAAATTAGGGTTAAATGAACAAGATGTAATCGTTGTTTTGCAAATTTTTCGTGAATTACAAAAAGGCAATGAATTTCCAACCCCAACAGAAATTTCTCAACATTTAACTTTTGGTGACGATAAATGTATTCAAATTTTGCAAAAGTTAATTCAAAAAAATTTATTAATCATTGAAGAGTCCAACAATGAAAAAAATCAATTAAGTGAAGTCTATAATTTTAATCCTTTATGGGAAAAGTTATTAATTACCGATAAAGACAAGGAGGCTAAAGAAAATGAAGGGACGATTTTTATTTTATTTGAACAAGAATTTGGTCGCCCTTTATCCCCATTTGAAATTGAAACAATAAATGCCTGGTTAGATGAAGATCGTATTATTCCCGCCTTAATTAAAGCTGCTCTTCGTGAATCAGTTTTAATGGGGAAATTAAATTTTAAATATATTGATCGAATTTTACGTGAATGGAAGCGAAAGGGCATTAAAACAGTGGAACAAGCCCGAAATGAAGGGAAATCATTTCGCTCTAACCAAGTAAAAAAACAGTATGAACCGGAAAAGAGAGATAGTTCTGTTTATTTTAACTGGCTTGATGGGGGAAACTAAATGTTAACGAAAAAAGAAATAAGAGTTTGTTTGGATACGATGGGAGAAATGTTTCCAGATGCACATTGTGAATTAAATCACCAAAATCCTTTTGATTTACTTATCGCAGTTTTATTATCAGCACAAACAACGGATGTTAACGTGAATCGGGTAACTAGTAAATTATTTCAAAAATATCGCACACCTGAAGATTATTTAGCCGTTGATGTGAGTGAGCTCGAGCAGGATATTAAATCAATTGGACTGTATCGAACAAAAGCGAAAAACATTCAAAAATTGTGTCAATCATTAATTGATGATTACGATGGGAAGGTTCCAAAGTTAAGGGATGAATTAATCAAGTTTGCAGGCGTGGGACGTAAAACTGCAAATGTCGTTGTTTCTGTAGCTTTTAATGAACCAGCGATAGCAGTTGATACACATGTGGAACGGGTCGCAAAACGATTAGCATTCTGTCGTTGGAAAGATTCGGTTCTCCAGGTAGAAAATACATTAATGAAAAAGATCCCAAAAGACGAGTGGAGTGTAAGTCATCATCGATTTATATTTTTTGGAAGATACCATTGTAAGGCAGCAAATCCTAATTGTGGAGCATGCCCGTTGCTCACCTTATGTCGTGAAGGTAAAAAGCGGATGAAAAAGTTAAACATAAATTAATTCATTTGTTTTTGTGGATAAACCAAAAAAGGACTACCGATTAACGGTAGTCCTTTAAAATAACCTACCCTTCATTGTTGTTCCCATTATCACCATCATTATTAGGGGCTTCTCCTACATTGACTGTCACACTCTCGGGCTTACCCCGTATAGAGAGTTCACTATTTATCGGCGTCACAGTAATTGTGTATGTTGTATGTGGTGTTAAGGTACCAATTTGGATACTTGTTGATTGAAAGATGCGTTTTTCACCATCAAATTCAACTTCAAATACTGATGGTGGTCCATCGTAATTCCATTTAACATCAATAACAAATTGATTTTCATTAACTGTTGCCGATAAATTTGTTACAGGTGGTAATTCAGTCACATCATCATCAATATTTTCTTCCGGGGTTTTTAATGATGTTGTGATAGGTTCACTTTTCCTATCTGTTTCTTTATCAATAGCAATAACTTGGAATGTATATGATGTATCATATTCTACTTGGTCTAATGTCACATTTAGATCTTCTGTTTCAGTTAGTTTTTTATAATCACCATCATCAATTTTATAGTTAACCTCAAAAGTTATTTCTTCAATTTCCTCATATTCCCATGATATTTCTATCTCTTGATTTTCTTCTTCATACCTAGCGCGTAAATTTGTGATGGCTGCCACTTCATCAAATTTTTCCGAAGTCTCAGTTGGTTCAGTACCTTTGACAAACAGTTCAGTTACGATATTGTCCTTCGGTGTATGTTCACTAGGTAATTGTGGGGGATTTGTATCTTTTTCCACCTCAACGGAAATAACAGAACTAGGCTTTACAAAGTTAGCTGTCTCAATATCCTTTGAAATTTCAGTCATCGTATGTTTAAACAATTGTCTAGCAACAGTCGTATTTTTTATTTCGCGATTATTTTCCTTATATCCCGTCCAAATACCGATGGAATAGTTGGTAGTATACCCACCAAACCATGAATTGTTTGCACCGCCACCTTCCATATTTGTCGTTCCAGTTTTACCGGCGACAGACAAATTTGGAATATTTGCCAACGTACCAGTTCCCTTTTGCATGACAGATTTCAACATATCAGTAATCATATATGCAGTATAATCAGACATAACTGCTTCAGATTCAGGTTTTAAATCTAGGGTAGTACCATCCGGGAACTCTACTTTTCTTACGACATATGGTGTTGTGTAAATTCCTTCATTACCAAAGGCACTTAATGCTCCTGCAAGCTGTAAAGGACTAATTCCTGTGCTTGTTCCACCAATGGCATCACGGGGATCCAAAACCTCATCAGCAAATTCAATACCGAGATTTTCAGCGAATTCCTTCGCCCTTTCCGAGCCTATTTCTTGCAAGGTTTTTGCAGCAGGGACGTTATGTGAATGTGTTAGTGCCTCTCTCATCGAAACCCAGCCGTGATATTTACGATTGACATTTCTTATCGGGTTAGAACCTTCAGGGGCAAACTCTTCATCTAAAATTTGATGATAAGTTGACCATTTTTCATACTCGACGGCCGGTCCATAAGCAACTATTGGCTTAATAGCGGAACCGGGTTGCCTTTCTAAGTCAATAGCATAATTTGTTCCATCAACATTTTCACGGTTTCTACTTCCTCCAATAGCTCTAATTGCGCCAGTAGATGTGTCTTGAACTGTCATTCCGGCTTGTAAGTCATCTTCCTCACCGAAATCAATAGGGTTTTCATCACTGTCAGTTAATAAAAACTCCACATAATCCTGTATGCTTGGATCCAATGTTGTGTATATTTTCAAACCATCAGTGTTAATATTTGCTCCATCTAGCTTTTCTTCAATTTCCTGTTTTACCTTTTGTACAAATGCTTCGTAAGCATATGAAGCGGGTTTTTTATCAGTTAATTGGCTTTCGATGCTAACCTGTCTCGCTTCCTCAGCCTCTTGTTCTGTTATTTTATTATGTCGAACCATAAGTTGCAAAACGGTATCAACACGTTGTTCCATTAAGTCGGGATTTTCAAAAGGATTATATGCCGATGGTCTTTGTGGTAATCCCGCTAACATCGCTGCTTGTACTAAGGTTAAATCATTTAAATCTGTTATTCCAAAGTAGTTTTCAGCAGCTTTAGCTACCCCATAGACATTTCCACCATAAAAAATTTTATTTAAATACATTTCTAATATTTCTTCTTTTGAAAATTGTCTTTCTAATTGTAAAGCTAGCCACTGTTCTTGGACCTTTAATTTAATCTTTTTTTCCGGGGATAGAAACATATGTTCAACAACTTGTTGTGTAATTGTACTTGCTCCTTCGGACCCGAATCCATGACGAAAGTTTGCAATAACTGCCCCACCGATACGCCTAATATCTATACCGGGATGTTTAAAAAAGCGAGCATCTTCTGTAGAAGTGACAGCATCGATTAATACATCTGGTAAATCTTCATATTTTATCTTTGTTCTATTTTCCTCATAAAGGTTCGCAAACGATTTATCATCCATATCATATAATGTAGATGCAAAAGGTACATCAAGTTTGTCAATATCTAATTTTGGGGCTGTTGCTATATAATAAGCAAACACCACACCAACCGCTAACCCAATTAAAATGAATAAACTTATGAAAACCAAAAGTATTTTCTTTAAAAATCCTTTTTTCCTCGGTGCTTTTTGTTTATTCCTTGCTACACGTGATTTATTATTTGTCGGCATCACTAAACCTCCATGTTAAAAATATAGTTGATCAATAATTGGTAAATAGTCCACTCTTGCTTGATAATGAAATGGGATTAAATATCCTTTTTCTTGAATTATTTTATATGGAATAGACATTTTATTTTTAGTTAACTTTTGCTGCCAAAATGGTAATATATGATTCAAATCGATTAGATAAGTTTCATTATATACTGAAAAGCGAATAATGAGAAAAGATATTGCACCGTGATCTAATACAGACTGTAAATGTTCTATTTGATGTTCATGAATGTTTGCCAAAGGGAACAAAGTTTTATTTCTAGTTTCTTTCACTTCAAAGTCGATATATTTCCCCCGATAAATGCCATTATAATCAGTTGTAGAACTTTTTTGAAAATATGCTTCGGTAATGACGGCAGCACTCCTTTTAGGATAGTGCACATTTACAATTTGAACAGGTGTTGGTTTTTTGTGAATGACTGCTTTATTAGTTTCTAAATAAAACTTATTTGTCACATCAATATCTTTTTCTAAATTCATTCCCCGGTGACGATAAAGATTATTTTTATCAAGTTGGGTTGATTGATTTGATCTTCTGAATCCACTTGGATATTTCATTTGACGCCCTCCAATATACATTCATCATACCAAATTAATCGTTTAAATAATATTAAATTAAAATAGTTTAAATATTTATTTTTGCTGTCCATCGTAGCATGATAATTTAGAGGATATATTGTCAAATATACAATCTTGTTGACAAGTTTTGTCTAATTTAAAGGAATTTACGCTTGAATCGTGAATATTGTAAGAAAATTTATGAAGAGGTGAGTTAGATGGTTAGTCGTAAGCAAGATCATCGTCAAAATAAGGAACTCATCATGGCATACGAAAGGATCATTTTTCAATTGAAAATGATACAAAATTCTTATGCTAAAAGAATGACAAACAATTATGTATCTTCAATAAAAACTAGTAACTATCATGTCAATTGAGGAAAGGGAATTTATAATTTTTCATGTATAGGGGAAATAAACAATAATTTTAAACTTTAGGAAAAAATTATGTTATTCTATTAGGTAAGACTATGGGGGAGCCAAACAATGCATCGACTAATAGAATTAACAGCATATTTAATGGACGAATTACACCATTTAAAGGACATTTTTTATAGTGAAGAAAAATCACTGGATAAAAATGCATATTTCCAGCATGTCAAAAATAAAACAACCCCTATTTTTGATGCATTAAATGAATGGGAAACGTTAGCGCTTGATTACGTAAAATCATCAAAAGGCATGGTTACCTTTCAACAGATTGTTGCCACAAAAGAAAATTTAGAAATGATTATTTTACATAGTTATTATAAGGATATTCGTAAGAGAAGGTATATGGAATATTATTCTTCCTGTTTATACGTGTTAAAACAGTTAAAAGGAGAGACCCAATCGTGAAAGAGCAGTTATTACAAGAGGCAAGAATGGTCATGGAAAAAGCATATGTGCCATTTTCCAATTTTAAAGTAGGGGCTGTTATTAAAACAGAGTCTGGAAAATTATATCACGGTTGTAATATTGAAAATAGTTCTTATTCGTTAACTTGTTGTGCTGAAAGAGTTGCCATATTTAATGCAATATCAGATGGAGAAAGGTCCTTTACCTATATGGCTATCACAGCTAAAACTGCAACACCGATTCAGCCTTGCGGGGCTTGTCGACAGGTAATGGCCCAATTTTTTAAAAGGGATATGCCGATTTTTTTAGGCTGTGAAGGGAAGGATGTCATACAAACTTCAATTCATGAATTATTACCATTTCCATTTGATTTGGAAGTAAACAGTTGATTAATTTAACCGGCATTTCAAAAAGTGATTTATTCATGATATAATTCATATATATATGAATAAATCGTAAAATGAGGTGCAAAAATGGTATATAGTCGGTTAAAACTAACACCAAATGAAATATACAGCAAAGACTTTAAAACCTCCATGCGTGGTTATCATCAAGATGAAGTGAATGAATTTTTGGATTTAATTATTCAAGATTATGAAACCTTTAAACAAGAATTTGATAAATTGCAAAAAGAAATTAAATTGTTAAAGCAAAATGGTCATACTGTTGAACATATAAAGCCAGGCTATCAGCAGGTTAATTATGATGTGTTAAAACGATTATCAAATTTGGAAAAGGCAGTTTTTGGCAGAAATTCTACAATCCCAGAGGATTAAATGGTAGAAAAAGGACTATTATTGTTATCATAATTTAACTTGAGTTTATTGTTCATCATCGGTGAATGTTGTATAATGAATAATGAATACTCATGTAATCGCTGCACGCTTGTGTAGAGGAAAGTCCATGCTCACACAAACTGAGATGTTTGTAGTGTTCATGCTTGACGAAGTCATAAGTCAAGGTAGCTAAATTTTAGCTAACGGCAGGAGTTTACTCCTAAAGTCATTAGATATGGAGTAAAACCTATAAAGTGCCACAGAGACGAAGATGATTGGAAACGATCTGAAATGGAACGGGTAAACCCCATGAGTGAGCAACCCAAACAATGGTAGGGGCATCCTTTAAGTAGGAAATGAACGAAAAAAGGAACAAGTAAATAGCTTGGAGATAAATGATTACAACCGGCGTACGAGGCTAGACCACCGTATGTAGTACAATGGCACAGAACATGGCTTATCGAGTATTCAATGGTCAATGGAGAACCTATTTTTCAGTAATACTGATAGTAGGTTTTTTATTTTGCTATCATGTGGACATTAAGTAAGTTAATTTTTCGAATTGTTTAAACTGTCAGGAGTGATGACATGGATAAGGTTAAATTAATAGCCACGAGTGCAATGGGGTTAGAAGCGATTGTTGCCCAAGAGGTAAGACAATTGGGATATGATCCAGTTGTAGATAATGGAAAAATAACTTATATGGCCCCTATCATGGCAATCCCCCGTAGTAATTTATGGTTACGTGTTGCTGATCGGGTTAAATTGGTTGTTGGTGAAGGGGAGGTAACTACTTTCGATCAATTGTTTGAAATGACAAAATCATTTCCGTGGGAACGATATATCCCAGAGGACGGCCAATTCCCAGTTGTTGGTAAATCTCATAAATCAACTTTGTATAGTGTGCCAGATTGCCAAGCAATTGTTAAAAAAGCGATAGCCGAGCGTTTAAAAATAAAACATGGACTTGCTTTGAAAATGCCTGAAACAGGGGCTATTTATAAGGTTGAAATTGCGATATTAAAAGATATGGCAACACTTACGATTGATACTACAGGTCCGGGATTACATAAACGTGGCTATAGGGTTGGACAAGGGGAGGCACCTATTAGGGAAACTCTTGCAGCCGCTTTAATTAAATTAACCAATTGGAAATCTGATCGGTTACTTATTGATCCATTTTGTGGGTCAGGTACTATTCCAATTGAAGCAGCAATGATTGGCCAAAATATTGCACCGGGATTTAATCGTTCATTTCATTCAGAAGCATGGGATTTTATCAAGCGGTCTGATTGGGAGGATGCTTTTAATGAAGCGGAACAGTTAGCAAATTATGAACAACCAATTAGAATCATTGGTTCAGATATCGACCATAAAATGATTGAAATTAGTAAAAACAATGCACTAGAAGCAGGATTTTCTGGAATCATCCATTGGAAACAGATGCAAGTAAGTGATCTCGTTTTAAAAGAAGATAGGGGATATGTCATTAGTAATCCACCCTATGGTGAAAGAATAAAAGATCGGAAATATGTTACCCATTTATATGAAACATTGGGAAATGTCATGAAAACAAATCACACTTGGAGCACATATATTATCACGTCTGATAAACAATTTGAAACCGCCTTTGGAAAAAAAGCAACAAAAAAACGAAAACTTTTCAATGGATTTATCGAGACTAATTATTATCAATTTTTCGGTGGTAAAAAAAGTTAGGCAATATAAAATGTCGACAGACTTTTAAATTAGAGTTTGTCGACGTGTAAAAGAATTAAAATTGCCCAAATATACTCGTTATAAATATAAAAAAGTAAAATATTATTTTTACAATAAGAGGGATTGCCCCGGTAATAATTCCAGCAATAGCCATTCCACGTTGTTCCTGTTCAATAAACAAGGCAACAATTCCAAAAATGATTGCCAAAATATTAAGTAATATGAATAACCAACCAATTAAAGGGATTAGTCCAGCCAAACCTATGATACCAATAATCAATGATGCTATAGCCACGATTATTCCTCCTTTTCTACATTATTGTTACGACGTCTATTCTTAAAATTATTTAATCTAAAGTTTGATATGAAGATTAATTTAGTAGATAAAATAGAACTGATTATAATTGATTATAAATTAGAACAATAAATCAAATTATACAAGAATAGGGCGGGAAGTCAACCGTTGCTGGAGTGTTAACTAGAGGTGTCATTCTAATTTAACTAAGAAAAACCAGTAGGTATTCTCTACTGGTCCTTTTAATTACCGGTTTATTTTAATTGATAGTTCTCATGATTCGTTTATAGACTTTATCTTTATCAAACGATTCTCCCATTGTAAATTTTTCTATTAAATTGTTGTTTTCATCTAATAAATAAGTGAAGGTAGAATGAATGATGTCTCCTGAACCTGGATCACGGTATAAAAATCCTAAAGAATCCGCTATTTTTTTAGTATCTTCCTCCGTTCCTCTTAAAAACACCCACCCTTTATCTGTTGATGTTACTTCATAACGCCCTGCATAGTCAGCTAAAACATCAGTAGTATCTCTTTTAGGATCTATCGTAATAGTCATGAACTCGATATTTTCTCCAAATACACCTTCTTCTTCTAAAGCATGTCGAATTTTTGACATTTCGAGAGTAGTAACTGGGCAAACATCAGGACACCTTGTGTACATAAATTCAACTAAACGTGCTTTGTTAGGTTGTTTAGATAAATCATAAGTTTCACCAAAGGCAGTCTCCATTACAACATCCTTAGGTAATTCTGATGATCCTGGACGAATGACTTGTAAATAAAATATTCCAACACTGACACCGAGAACAAATAGGGCAATAAATATAATATAAAACTTTTTCATTTACATTCCTCCATTGATAGAAGGGGAGAGTGATTATACTCTCCCAAAAACTAAATTAATTGTTTACCAAAGTTTAAATCCTTTTGCTCCTGGAGGTGCATTCTGAATAATATCAATTAATGGAATTGTGTAAGCAAATAAAATTAATGCAATTGTAACAACCGTCCATAACTTCCAATTTTCAAACACAGGAGGTGTTTTTTCAGCTTCATCGTATACCTCAGCAATAGGGTATTCTTCCTCACCTTTTGGTGCAAAGAATGTTAAATATACAAAAATGATAATCATGACTATCATTCCGAGAAATAGGATAGTTCCTCCGACTGCTTGCGCAATCTGATAGGCACCCCATGAAGATGTATCGGCATTTCCAGCATATTCAGAGTATGCAGAACGTCTTGGTCCACCTAATAGACCTTGCCAATGCATTGCTGTAGACATAATCGTCATACCAACAGTCCATAAAATAGTTTGCCAAATACCTAATTTATTTGCTAAAGGAGTAAATTTTCTTCCTGTCATTGATGGAATTAGCCAGTAAGTAATTCCAAAGAAAGTGAGCATGACAACTGTTGCAACAGTTAAGTGAAAGTGTCCAGTTACCCAAATTGTGTTATGAACTACTTGATTCATTTGGTTAGAAGCATTAATAATACCGCCAGCACCACCAGGGATGAAAAATAGCATTCCGATAAAAGGCGCTAAGAAGCGGACATCTTTCCACGGCATTTTTTTAAGCCATCCAAATGCCTTTTTTGCTCCTAATTCCCGACCACGAATTTCAAAAGTAGCAAACATAGAGAATGCTGTCATTAATGAAGGGATAACTACTAAAAATGTTAAGACTACTTGGATGTATTTCCAAAAAGGATCAATTCCCGGCTCTGTTAATTGATGATGAAATCCAACGGGAATAGAGAATAATAGTAGTAAAATAAATGTAAATCGTGCTAATGAATCTGAAAATATTTTGCCACCGATAATTTTAGGCATAATCGCATACCACATCATATAAGCTGGAAGTAACCAGAAATAGACGAGTGGGTGACCGAAATACCAAAATAATGTCCGACTAAGTAATACATCTATCGTTGGTACGATACCTAGTGCCCAAGGGATCATTTGAAATATTACCGTTGTAGCCACACCAAGTGATGCAATTTGCCACATTAACATTGTAATTACTGCCATATAGCTTAATAAAGGTGTTTGAACACCGGGATTTTCTTGACGAAAACGTGCATGACGTTTGAAAATGACAAATCCAATTAACCATGTTCCAACAATGACTAAAGCTAGTCCTATATAAAATATGACGTGTGCCTGAAGAGGCGCATAAAATGTAAATAAAACAGTTGCTTCATTAAGCAAAATCATGACTGCGGCACTTACCGTACCAACTACCATGATCCAATAACCTATCCAACCGATGGTTCTTTCTGTCTTATTATATCCACCAGTCGTCTTACTTTGTGCAGACATCATAAATCCTAAAATGAAAAATGTCGTTAATACTAGCCCTAAAACAACTCCATGTACAGTTAAAATTTGATAATAACCAATACCAGCGGGTAAACTAAACTTTCCTGACCTTTCTAATGTTTGTAATAGTCCAGCAGTTGCCCCGACAAAAAGGGAAATGAATGCAACATACATATGAGCCATTACTAATTTAGCATCTTGATTTGATATACTTTTAACTGATCTACTCATTATTCAACCACCTCAATTGTCGCAGACATTAAATGGTGACCAATTCCGCAATATTCATTACAAAGTAATGTATAAGTACCTGCATTTTTAAATGTATTTGTTAATGTACTAATATACCCTGGCTCAAGCATCATGTTGACATTTGTCCCAGCTATTTCAAATCCATGAACAACATCCTCTGTCGTTGAGACAACATGTACCGTTGCTCCTTTTGGAATTTGGACAACCTTATCTTCCGTGCCAACATCGAAATTAAATGCTGATGTGACAACAGTTAATTGGTATTCATTATCACCAATTTGTTTTAAACCTGGCTCATCAAATGGTTCTTGGGATGTTACATATTCGGGATCAAGTGTTACGGCACAGCTTGGTGGATTATTTCCCATATAAAAAGCACTTATTCCAACGACTACTAAAAAAACTAATAAAGTAAAAGACCCAAAGAAAAGCCAAACTTTTTCATATTTATGCATATTCATTGCATAAACCCCTTTCTGAATACATATGTTTATCTAGCTAAATATAAAGCCCAAACTCCAAACCATGACAAAATAATGATAATTCCTAAAATTGATACAGCATATAAAGTACCGGTTAAATTAACTGCCTCTTTTACTTCCTTCTCTTGTTTTTTAACTGATTGAGACATATTACCACTCCTTCCTTTATAATTTTTGGAAGACATTTAAAGTCAATATTAACTAATAGAAAGTATTCATTGACTTATCTATATCATACAAAATAAATCAGTGAAAAAGGCTGTATTTATATACAGTTCATAATTTATTCAAAAATCGTTACTTACTATGATAATTAAGTTTTACTAACCTTTTCGTTTGAAAAGTATTTGACGAATATGTGGCAATGGGATGGATAAAATGTGACAAACAACACAAACTAAAGATAAAAAGGTGAATGACATGGCATATATCACTTCGATTGGTTTAGGAATACCTTCAATTTCTATGAAACAAACAGAAATAAAGAGTTTGGTTAAAGAAATATTTGTTAATAAGCGTTCTTCACTTCATCATTTATTAGGTATTTTTGATAATGCAAAAATAAATGAAAGACAATTTACCGCCAAACAATCGTGGTATAAGGAAGAACATACATTTTCGGAACGTAATGAAATATACCATCGTTCTGCTTTACAGTTAAGTTTGGATGCTATCGATCATTGTCTACATGCTAATGAATTTTTAAATAAAACTATTCCTTATGAGGCAATCGATATGATTGTCTTTGTATCTAGTACGGGTATATCTACCCCATCGATGGAAACATACATAATGAATGAGAGGCCATTTAAACCTTCTATCGTAAGAATGCCATTATGGGGATTAGGATGTGCTGGAGGAGCAATCGGAATGTCGCGGGCATTTGAATGGTTGCAACATAATAAAACTAAAATAACGCTTGTTGTGTGTTGTGAACTATGTAGTTTAACTTTCCAAAAGGATGATTATTCTACAAGCAATATTGTCGGTACAGCATTATTTGGAGATGGGGTAGCGGCAACGCTATTAATCGGGGAGGCATCACCATATTTAACGTATTGTAAAAATGAAAAATTAAAAATCACATCGACAAGTTCTTGGACGGAAAAAAATACAACAAATATTATGGGATGGGAATTAACTAACTCCGGTTTACAAGTAATTTTCAGCAAACAAATTCCGGCTCTTGTTGAAATATTGTGGAAGAAACATGTGATGAATTTTTTAGATGAACAGGGGGTGTCAATTGAGGAAATTGCTACATTCATTGCCCATCCGGGTGGAAGAAAAGTATTGGAGGAAATGGAAAGGTCATTTTCTTTAAATCGTCATATTTTTCGTCATTCATATGATGTTTTATCTCAGCACGGAAATATGTCATCAGCGACCGTTTTATACGTATTAAAAAATAAATTATTAGAAGGAAATATTAGTGAAAGCAAAAATTCGAAGGAAATCATCTGTGCACTAGGCCCTGGATTTAGTTCTGAATTATTATTAGCAGAGTGGGTGAATGAATGACTTTGTTTTATTTTATTGTTTTCATTGTCATATTTCAAAGAATCTCAGAGATGTATATTGCTCAGAAAAATGAACAATGGATGAAGGCACATTCGGGTAGAGAATTTGGCAAACGGCATTATCCTTTGTTCATTTATTTACATGTGCTATTTTTAATTTCTATTATTGCTGAAGTAAGTTGGCAAGAATCAATTAAATTTAAATTAAGTTTCTTAATAATTTTTTTGGTAGCCCAAGTAGGTAGAATTTGGTGTATTACATCATTGGGAAAGTTTTGGAATACTAAAATTATTGTTATTCCAAAGGTGATACGGATGAAAAGGGGTCCATATCGTTGGTTAAAACATCCTAATTATGTCATTGTTTTTATCGAGTTGTTTTCCCTTCCTCTAATTTTTAATGCGTACATCGTAGCAACTATATTTCCAATTCTACATATTTTATTGTTAATGATTAGAATACCAATAGAAGAAAGGGCACTGAGTGGAAAAATAAAATAGTGTATGCTTGGAAACTAAGTGTTTTTAGTAATTTAAACATAAAAAATAGAGACAATCTTGAATTGATTGCCTCTTTTACATATAGCATTTACTATTCTTTTACTACATTAGCTGCTTGTGGACCCCGATCGCCATCAACAATTTCAAATGTTACCTCTTGACCTTCTTCTAAAGTTTTAAAGCCTTCATCTTGAATCGCAGAATAATGAACAAATACGTCTTCTCCTTCCTCCAATTGGATAAATCCGTATCCTTTTTCTGCGTTAAACCATTTTACTACACCGTTTTGCATGTAATAATCCTCCTAAATCAGATGTTGATTCAAAGAACAGGTAGTTATTGTATGATGGAAAATGTTATATATATTTTTAATCTTTCACATGCTATTAAACAATGACGACCAACTTCTTTGTTTCTTTACAATATATCGTTTTTTTTCAATGGCGTCAAGCGTTTTTCCGTTTTGCAATATAGTATAAATCCAAATACATTTTAATTTTATTAATTGATTCTTTTAGTTCCAATATAACGATTTTTCCAATATGATTCGGATAAATAACTTATTGTAACACCACTTGATGTCCCAGCATGGATAAATGCATCTTTGCCAATGTAAATTCCTAAATGTGAAGGGCCAGCTTTGTATGTTTCAAAGAATACTAAATCACCAAATGAAGGGGTGGAGGTCGGTTTTGCAAAATTCCAAATATCACTAACAGTTCTAGGGATTACTTTATTTTCCTTTTCAAATAGAAATTGCACAAATCCACTACAATCAAAACCGGGTTTCGGAGAACTACCACCCCAGACATAAGGGGTCCCTATATAGTTTTTGGCATGATTAATGATTCTTTCACTTTGTAGCTGACCGTGTTTTGACTGGAAGTTTGGAATTATATCACCTGATGTAGTAGGGGAGGTATAACTAGTTTTCTTTGTTGTAAACGTTTCTACAAATAAATGCTCATTTTGTTGTTTTACCTTTTGTATTGCTTTATCAGTTTTGGGACCATGGAGTCCATCAATTTTTCCGTTATAATAACCGAGATAATATAAAATCTGTTGTACATTTTTAACACGATCGCTTTGCTCCCCATATTGAATCGAAATTAGTTCCTCAGAAATACTTTCTAGCATTTTCTCTTTTTCTTTATCAAGTAATTCCTTCATTGTTTCTTCATCTGCCTGTCCTGTAATGTCTATATTATTCGATGACTGAAATTGTTTTAATGCATGTTCTGTTAAGACGCCGTAAAATCCATCAATCTTATCATCATAATGACCTAAATTATTTAACGTAAGCTGGAGGTGTTCAACCGACTCATTCGATTCACCATATTGTAACAGTGCGGCATCCATTTCAAGTTGATTTTGTACCATCGGAAACATATCCATGTAGATTGAGAATGGTTGACTAAAGGCATATCCATAGACAACCGAATTTTTAATAATATTTCCAACGATATGTGTGCTCAAAAGAGACACTCCTTTCCAAACAAATAGAGATATTCATGTTTAAAAATATTCCTTTTTTATCATATGATTGACAATGTTATTTCATACGTTAAGATTAATTTATATGGTAAAATAGAATAAAATAATAAAATCAATATTCATCGTAACAATCGAAGGAAGGAGATGAAGACAACATAATTTTTAGTTGTCAACACAATGTTAAATGAACAGGCTTATTTAAATTTATGTAACGAGATTTTAAATGATGGCGTTGAAAAGGCTGATCGGACAAATACAGGAACTAAATCAAAATTCGGAAAACAGATTCGTTTTGATTTACAGGAAGGCTTCCCTTTACTAACGACAAAAAATGTTCCCTTTCGATTGATTGTTAGTGAATTGTTATGGTTTTTAAAAGGTGATACGAATATTCGTTATTTACTACAACATAACAATAATATATGGAATGAATGGGCTTTTAAAAAGTGGATTGAAAGTCCAGAATATAATGGTCCAAACATGGCGGATTTTGGCCACCGTGCATTAAAAGATGAATCATTTAAAAAACTATATGATGAACAAATGAAACTATTTAGGGAAAATATTTTAATAGACAACGATTTTGCTAAGAAATTTGGTGATTTGGGATTTGTTTATGGGAAACAATGGCGGAAATGGGAAACGAGTACGGAGGAAACAATTGATCAAATTGATGATGTCATTAAAATGATTAAGACAAACCCTAATTCAAGGCGATTAATTGTATCAGCTTGGAATCCTGAGGATATTCCTAATATGGCATTGCCCCCTTGTCATACCTTATTTCAATTTTATGTTGCTGATGGGAAGTTGTCGTGTCAATTGTATCAACGTAGTGCTGACTTATTTTTGGGGGTTCCTTTTAATATTGCAAGTTATGCCTTATTGACTCACATTATTGCTGTACAGACTGGTTTACAAGTTGGAGAATTTGTTCATACTTTTGGTGATGTTCATATTTATGATAATCATATTGAACAAGTGAAGTTACAACTAAGTCGGTCAATTAAAGGGACACCACAATTAAAAATTAACAAGACTAGACATTCAATTAACGATTATGAGGTGGAAGATTTTGAGGTTTTAAATTATGATCCACACCCAACCATAAAAGCACCCGTGGCAGTATAGTTGAATGTAGCTTATTAATAAATATTCGTTTCAAATTTTGAACATTAGGAGGAAGTTTTATGATTTCCTTTATAGTAGCAATGGATAATAATCATGTTATCGGGGCTAACAACCAAATGCCTTGGCATTTACCTAGGGACTTGAAGTTTTTTAAGGAAAAAACGACTGGGAATACGATTGTAATGGGACGAAAAACTTTTCAATCGCTTGGACGGGTATTACCAAATCGTCATCATATCGTCGTTACAAATAATAAAGAAGTTGAATTACCAGAAGAAGTTGAGATCATTTATCATCTTGAAGAAATTGTTACTATGTCACAAGAAATGGGAGAGAAAGAGCTATTTGTCATTGGTGGGGGGACAATATTTACTCAGTTACTCCCTTATGCTGAACGGCTTTATATTACTTTGATAGATGAGACTTTTGAAGGGGATGTTTATTTTCCAACTTTTGATACAACAGAATGGAAGCTTGTCTCTAAGGAGAAAGGAATCAAGGATGACAAAAATCAATATGACTATTATTTTTGCCAATATGATAGAATAAAATGATTATTGTGTCTTATTTTATTTAAAATATGACATTATAGCGACTTTTACACAATGTTATTTTTAAAATTGGAAAACATTCGGTATAATAGTAATTAACCATGTATATGGAATTGTTTATTTGATGAGGTGGAAAAATTGGCTCAAATTGGGATACCAAGTTTAATTTTAATATTAGTAGTTGCTTTACTTATTTTTGGTCCGTCTAAGTTACCAGAAATTGGGAAAGCGGCAGGCAATTCTTTACGGGAATTTAAAAATGCAACAAAAGGCGTTATGGACGATGATGATAAGGATGAGACAAAAGATAAATAATGTAACGAATTATTAAGGTGTAAGGGGAAATTGGCCTTACACCTTTTTATATGAATTTATTTATCAGGTGATGTTAAAGGGTGTTTTTTCATTTAAGCGGGTACTTGTACACCCCTTTTTACATTATTTGCTTTATTGGCCATAACTAAACTAGTTTGGTAGATCACATGGGCAAACGATTCTCCAACTTATGCCTTCCACCCAAAAAGGTGTTGTGTTTTTTTCTATTTTACTTTAACAAAGCCATAAATTAACAGTGTATGTGAGGTGTCTTCATTGGTCAAAACCGAGAAAGAGAAAGCAATGAATGTCATTGGCCATTTATCAGAATTACGTAGCCGTTTAATCGTAACCGCAATTTTTTTCGTGATATTTTTTATTGTTGGGTTTGTATTTGTCGAACAAATTTACCATGCATTTGAGCAGGAATTACCTTTTAAATTAACGATTACGAGTCCAGGTGATATCATTTGGGTTTATTTTACAATTGCAGGTATTATTGCTTTTGTCGGAACATTGCCAGTATTAAGCCTACAATTATGGTTGTTCATCAAACCTGGTTTAACTAAGCCTGAGAGAAGGGTATCATTATCGTATATTCCAGCTGTATTTTTACTTTTTGTTTGTGGTCTTGTTTTCGGATATTTTATGTTTATTAAATTGATTTTACCTTTTCTCTTATCTTTAAATAAAGACATGTTTAATGAGTTGTTTACGGTTGAAAGGTATTTCAGATTCATGATTCGATTAATTTTTCCCTTTGCTCTATTATTTGAAATCCCGGTAATTATTATGTTTTTAACTAGTTTGGGAATCGTGACACCACAATTTTTACAGAAAATGAGGAAATATGCTTATTTTGTTTTACTTATAGTCGGGGCACTAGTTACCCCTCCGGACGTTATTTTGCAACTTACAGTTGCAATACCATTATTTGTTTTGTATGAAATTAGTATATATTTATCGAAAATTGTTTATCGAAAAAAATTGAAACGTCGCATAGAAAATTCAAATGAATAACGATTTCATGGTATTTTTGGAATAACTGAAAATTTTATCGTTTTTTGCGAGTACCCGGAAAATAGTGAAGATCATCTTAAATGTTCAGATTTTTGTCAAAACAATGCCATTTCTCCTTCTGACATTTTGATACAATAGTATATGGAGCATTACATAATCGTTTTATTATAATACATTGATAAAGCAATGTAGGGAGGTTGATGATGGTGCAAGAAGCTGGATTATTTTTAGCGTTTGGAGCAGGATTTTTATCATTTATTTCACCATGTGTGTTACCATTATTTCCAGCCTTTTTATCTTATATTACTGGAATGAGTGTTAGTGAACTTAGTGAAGAAAATAAAATGTTAACGAAACGAAGTTTGTTTCATACGTTAATGTTTTTACTAGGGTTTTCTAGTATTTTTGTGATGATTGGATTTACAACGACATTTATTTCTGATTTCTTTTTAATGTACCAAAATGTTATTCGCCAAGTAGGCGCGATTATTATTATATTTTTTGGATTAGTGATTGTCGGTATATTAAACTTTGAATTTTTAATGAAAGAGCGATCATTTAAATTTAAAAATCGACCTGCGGGTTTTATTGGTTCATTTTTAATCGGTATGACCTTTTCAATGGGGTGGACACCGTGTACAGGTCCGATATTGGCATTTGTTTTGTCGATGGCTGCTACTCAGCCGGATAAAGGGATGTTATTGATGATTAGTTATGTATTAGGATTTTCAATTCCATTCTTAGTCCTATCATTTTTCGTAGGAAAATTAAACTGGATAAAACGCCATAGTGTAAAGATTGTAAAAATTGGCGGATATATTATGATTTTGTTTGGTATTATGTTGTTTTTTGATTGGATGACGAAATTAACGTCCTTATTGGCTGAGTGGACAGGCTTTTATGGCTTTTAAGTTTATTTTTGTATGTAAATCGTTTACAATTGATAGTAATTGTTATTGATTGCATGGTAATGGAGGAAAGCTATGTATAAGCCAAATGATTTAATTTTAAAGTCGACTTCTTCAGTAATTGTATTTGTTTTATTAGGGTTTGCTGTGTATTTGTTAATTGCCGGTCATAATTCACCTGGTGGTGGATTTGTTGGTGGCCTTGTTACTTCAGCAGCGATATTGTTGTTGTATTTTGCCTTTGGTGAACAAACGGTAAAGAAAATTTTGCCTGTTAATTACATGACATTTATACCTGCAGGATTACTCATTGCAACATTAACTGGACTGGGAGCTATTATTTTTAATGTACCATTTTTGACTCATACATTTGGTGTGATCCCAATTCCATTTATTGGCGGTATCGAGATCGCAACCGCGATGTTTTTTGATATAGGAGTTTATTTGACGGTATTAGGAACAACGATGACCATTATATTGCATATTGCTTTTGACCGCGATTAATGATGATTTTTTGCTAATGTGCTCAACATTTAATTGATAATTATTGAGGGATGGTTTTTTTGAATAATACATTGTTAATCGTTGGTAGTACAGTAGTAGCCATTTTTATGGGAATTACTATGAATGTCTTACGGTTAAGAACAGCAAAAAAACCGACAAATACTAAAAGAATTATTTTACCACCCATATTTATGAGTTCAGGTTTGTTAATGTTTCTATTTCCTACGTTTCATATTACTTGGCTACAAGTTTTGGAGGCCTTTTCTGTAGGAGCATTTATGTCAATCTTGTTAATATGGACAACAAGCTTTCAAGTAAAAGGGAGGCATATATATTTAAAGCCATCAAAAGCTTTTATTTTTATTTTATTCGGGCTATTATTTTTAAGGCTAATGATTAAGTTAATCATTGGCAGCCAAATAGATGTGGGTGAAACAAGTGGCATGTTCTTTGTTCTAGCATTTGGAATGATCCTAACATGGAGAATTTCGATGTTAGTTGAATTTAAAAAAATTAAAAAAACAATCCAATTAAGACGCGAACACGTATGAGTCTAGACATTCATACGTGTTTTTAATATAGGAAATTAATATTTTTGTTTCCAATTTTTTTGATAGTCAGAAGGGGATAATTCAAAATAGTGCTCAAACGGTGTAATATCGATATTTTTTTCTTTTAATTTTTTTCTCAAAAATCGATGGTCTCGCTTTGGTGTACCAACAATGTAGCCTTCGATTAGCAAATCCTGTGTAATGACTTTTTCCTTTTTCTCAATTGCCAGTTTGCCAATTTTGCTGGCAATCGATTGTTTAGCGACATCCCTAAATAGTTCAGGAACAGGGGACACTAATTCAGCTAATAAATCTTTTTCCTCCTGTTGCCACATATGTCTTGTTTGTTCTATATAATAACGTTGCCAGTCTAAATCTGACTTCCCATCAGCTTTGGGCATAGATTTAAGGAATTTTCTGAACATAAAATAGCCACCAATAGCTAGAAAAGCGATTAAAAAAAAGCCCCAAAGTGATACAATAACCGAAAACATATTAATCCTCCTATAAATCCCCATTAAATTTATGGAAATCTATTACATTAATTACAATAATATAGTAATATAATACATACTGTGGTATTTAGTTAAGCCTCTAGAAATACATAATAAAATCTCTATACCATACATTATAATGTTTTCATTTATTGTGTACAAGAAAGATACTATTTTTAGAAGGGGAATACAATGGAGAAAGATAAAATTAGGTTGTCCGTTGATGAAAATGTTAGTATTGATGATGGTAATGATTATTTCAATGATGAATTATTTTGTGCTCTAACGGGTGAGGATGATACTTATATTTTATTATGGAATGATGATGATAATATTGAGTATATATCTCCTTCATTTCAACATTTATTTAAGGCAAATATGAATGATTTAATTGGTGTGAAATGGATGGACATTATTCCGGAGCAGTACAAGACCGAAATTATGAATCATTTTGTTTCTTCAGAAGATAAGTTAATGTTCCATCGGCTACACTGCAAGTGTGAGAGTGGGCGACAATATGTATTTAAAGGAAGCTTACAACAGATTAATTTAAATAATAAAAATTACTTTTTGATGAATATTCAGAATATAACACAAAGTTATATACTGGAAAAATCAATCTTTAATTCACACAAATTTTTGATGATTAATCAACTTGGGGCTGGAATAGTGCATGAAATAAAAAATCCACTTGCTTCAATAAAAGGATTTTTGCAATTAATTAAAAAAGGAATCAACCAAAAAGATGAATATTATGATTTAATGATAAGAGAAATTGAAAGAATCGATTCAATGGCAAATCAATTATTATCAAATGGCAAACGTGATAATCAATTTCGTTTTTTAAAGGAAAATGTTTATTCTATGGTAAAAAATATTTGTTATTTATTTTCCCTACAGGATAAATATCGCGATATAGAGATAAAAATTGATATTGATCATCATTTATATATTAAATGTAATCGTTCACATATTAAACAGGTGTTACTCAATGTCATCAAAAACGGGATAGAAGCAATGAATAATCGTGGAACACTACAAATTCAAAGTTCCCTTGAGGACGGTTACGTCATCATTTCCATTAAGGATGAAGGACAAGGTATTGATAAGTCTGTATTAGATCGTATTAAATATCCAACATTTACGACTAAAGAGGATGGAACAGGATTGGGTTTAATGATTTCAAATAGAATTATTAATCAACATAATGGTAAAATTAGAGTTTCATCAATCCCATCGATTGGTACTACGTTTGAAATTTTATTACCCTATTCATAATTAACGAAAAATATAAATATTAGATTTGTGTATCTTGACGATTAGTTTCTAAACATTTGTTTTATAACAGATTTTCATTTAAACTAGTACATAGGATATGTTTTCTTGTCTATTTTATAGAGTAATTGAATAGTAGTTTTGTATTTCAACTACTCTTTTGAGAATAGACGTATTCAGTGTGCAAAAAGTGTACATTATTTTAAAATGAAAGGAGATTCATCATATGACAAGCGGTAATAATAACGGGCTTCGATCAAAAAAGCATTTTGAATTAAACGGTAAAACATATAACTATTATGATTTACAAGCAATTGAAGATGCCAAAATTGGTAAAGTAAGTCGTTTACCATTTTCAATTAGGGTGTTGTTAGAGTCGGTAATTCGACAATATGACGCAAAAGTGATTAAAGATGAACATATTAAAGGACTGGCTAAATGGGGGACAGAAGAAGGTAACAACACAGACGTACCATTTAAGCCATCCCGTGTAATTTTACAGGACTTTACAGGGGTACCAGCCGTTGTTGATTTAGCATCATTACGTAAGGCAATGGTTGATATGGGAGGGGACCCAAGTAAAATTAATCCAGAAGTACCTGTAGATTTGGTCATTGACCACTCAGTGCAAGTTGATCAATATGGTACTTCGAATGCATTACAAGCTAATATGGAATTAGAGTTTGAACGTAATGCGGAGCGTTATGAGTTTTTACATTGGGCACAAAAGGCGTTTGAAAATTATCGTGCAGTCCCGCCTGCTACAGGAATTGTTCACCAAGTAAATTTAGAATACTTGGCAGACGTAGTCCATGCAAATGCTAATGATGAGGGGTCATACGATACATTCCCTGATACTTTAGTTGGAACTGATTCCCATACACCGATGGTCAATGGACTTGGTGTTTTAGGTTGGGGTGTCGGTGGCATTGAGGCTGAAGCTGGCATGCTTGGTCAACCTTCATATTTCCCATCCCCAGAAGTAATCGGGGTTAAGTTTACAGGTAGTTTCCCAGAAGGAACAACGGCGACTGACCTGGCATTAACAGTGACAGAAACGTTACGTAAAAAACATGTTGTTGGTAAATTCGTAGAATATTATGGCCCTGGGTTAAAGGATATGCCATTAGCCGATAGGGCGACCATTTCAAATATGGCACCTGAGTATGGGGCAACATGTGGATTTTTCCCGGTGGATGAGGAGTCATTAAATTATTTACATTTAACTGGTAGACCACAAGAACAAATAGATTTAGTTGAAAAATATTGTAAGGCAAATCACTTATGGTATGATGCTAGTATGCCAGATCCGGAATATTCTGATACGATTGAAATTAATTTATCAGACCTAGTCCCGAATTTAGCAGGTCCAAAACGTCCACAAGATAGAATACCTTTAACTGACATGCAATCAGAATTTAAAAAGGCAATTTCTGCTCCAATGGGTAATCAGGGATTTGGTTTGGATGCTTCTGAATTTGATAAAGAAGTGCAAGTTGAGCATCCATCAGGTAAGACCTCGATTATGAAAACTGGTGCTGTGGCAATAGCAGCGATAACATCGTGTACAAATACGTCAAACCCACACGTTATGTTAGGTGCTGGGCTGTTAGCAAAAAAAGCCCTTGAAAAAGGTTTGAAAGTACCTGCATATGTGAAAACTTCACTAGCCCCTGGTTCAACTGTTGTCACAAGATATTTAGATGATTCGGGTTTATCAAAATACTTGGATGAATTAGGATTTAATACAGTCGGATATGGTTGTACAACATGTATTGGGAACTCAGGGCCCCTTCGTGAAGAAATAGAAAAAGCAATTATTGATAACGATTTAACCGTTGCCTCCGTTTTATCGGGTAATCGAAATTTTGAAGGGCGAATTCATCCATTAACTAAAGCAAATTATTTGGCATCACCACCTTTGGTTGTTGCTTATGCTCTTGCGGGAACAGTAGATATGAATTTAACAAGTGAACCTTTAGGTAGGGATACAGAGGGTAATGACGTTTATTTAAAAGATATTTGGCCATCAATGGCAGAAATTCAAGCAGAAATTGATAAAGTAGTTAATCCAACAATTTTCCGTTCGGAATATGATAATTTATTTGAATCAAATGATAAATGGAATGAAATTAATACTACTGATGAGCCATTATATGAATGGTCAGATGAATCAACATATATTCAAAATCCACCATTTTTCGAAGGATTGTCAAAAGATCCCAATACAATTAAACCTTTGAATGATTTACGAGTTGTCGGTTACTTTGGAGATTCAATTACAACTGACCATATATCACCAGCTGGGGCAATAGGATTAGATGTACCAGCGGGTAAATATTTACAAGAAAAAGATGTTAGCCCACGATATTTTAATTCATATGGATCTCGTCGTGGAAATCATGAAGTAATGATGCGGGGTACTTTTGCCAACATTCGGATTAGGAATAAAATAGCCCCAGGAACAGAGGGTGGCTTTACAACGTACTGGCCAACTGGAGAGGTCATGTCAATTTATGATGCTGCAATGAAATATCGAGAAGATGACACTGGCTTAGTCGTATTTGGTGGAAAAGATTATGGAATGGGATCTTCACGTGACTGGGCAGCAAAGGGTTCCAATTTATTGGGAATTAAAGCAGTAATTGCTGAAAGTTACGAAAGAATTCACCGTTCTAACCTTGTCATGATGGGTGTTTTACCTTTAGTATTTGAAAAAGGGCAAAATGCAGAAATATTAGGCCTAACAGGTAAGGAATCTATCAATATCCAAATTGATGAATCTGTAAAACCAAATGAAGTTATACCAGTTGTAGCCACGGATGAACATGGTAATGAAACTAAATTTAATGTTGTCGTCCGCTTCGATAGTGAAGTCGAAATGGATTATTACCGACATGGCGGTATTTTACAACTTGTATTAAGAGAAAGAATTGAAGCTTAATTTTAAAATAGCATGATAATTATAGGATGTTGATGGGAGAATATAATATTCCTCCATCAACGTCCTTTTTATTTTGAGTTGGATGAGCAAGAATCTGATTATGTTCGATTTATGGAAATTCCATAATGACAAAAGGGAATGAATAGGGGAACATTTACTTTCTATATTTAAAAGTTATATTTTAATTGGTTTATCACTAAAAGTCTTTATCGATAATTGAATAATTAATGTTAAATTTAACAAACTATAATAAATAATTGTTAAGGAGGTATTAATCAATGACTGATAAAAACAATAAAGCAAAACCAGATGATCGAAGTGATAATGCGGAGAAATTACAATCAATGATCCAGGATACTTTAAATAATATTGATGAATCAGAAGAAACTATTGAATTTGTTTCAGAACACGAACGAGAAAATATTAAAAAGAAAAATGAAAAACGCAGGGAAGCAATTGACGGCTATCGTGATGAAATTAAAGATGAAGCAAAATTTAGAAATGAACATGATTTTTCATAAGAAATAACCCTGTTAAATCGAGTTATTGATAAATTCAATCACTTTCCATCGGCTTAGCTTCAGCTAACCTTGTTAAGTGGATACTTATCTAAGTTGATTGATTTTTGGCTTTCGGCCAATAAATTCAGCAATTCAACACTAAACTACAACAAAAGTAAAATTGTGGCAAGGACGGAAACCGAAAGGAAAAAATGACCGCTAAATAAATAGAGGCTGGGATAAACTTAAAGTACCCAGCCTCCTAAATTACTATTATTAATGTTCATGCCTGAATATTTCACTATCTATAGCAGTAAACGAGGAGGACATATTATTTTTGTCCCAGCCTCATTTTATTTGAATGAAGATTGTTCGATTCTTTCATTTTCATTTAAATTTTGGATGAAATGATGAGAATCTTCCGAATTACTTATATTACTTGTCCCATTAAAGATACCACCTTCTTCAATAATGAGACCATTTGATGTTATCGTACCATTTAAAATACCGGTTGATTTTAAATATATTTTCCCTGTTACGGAAACATCTCCTTTAACCTCACCGGAAATGTACAAATTTTTGGCCTGAATATACGGTTCTGCTGTAGCTTCTTTGCCAATATATACATCTCCTTCACAACTAATTTCTCCAATTAATTTGCCATCAATTCGTAGGCTCTTAGGATGAATTATTTTCCCTTCAATTGTTGTCATGGAACTAATAATTGTATCGATTGTTCCATAGTCTTGCTTTTGTTTTTTACCAAACATTCACTTCGCCTCGCCCCTCAGAATAATTTATTTCAATGAATCAATAAATTCTTTTGGATGGATAAGTTCACCATTCTTTTTAATTTCAAAATGTAGATGTGGTCCAGTACTCCTACCAGTACTTCCTACTCGTCCTATCAGATCACCTTTTTTGACATACTCACCTGTTTTTACTGTATAGTTCAATAAATGCCCGTATAATGTTTGAAATGATTGGTTATGTTGGATTTGCACTGCATTACCATAACCACCATTATAGGATGCAGAAATTACTTTGCCATCACCACTAGCATATACAGGATCACCATAATTCCCTCTTATGTCAATCCCTGTATGGACAGATGTTCTCCTATTAAATGGGTCAGTTCGTTTTCCAAAATCAGAGGTAATAAAATATGTATTTACTGGCCATTTTGTCGGAACAAAGTTCATTTCATCATTTGTCTTTTCTAGCATTGATAATGTATCTTCAAGCCGATTAATTAATAATTTGGATTGTTTACCATTACGTGAAGTTAAATTCATGACATATTCTTCAGCCCCATTTTCATCATTCAATAAAATATCTGTTTGGAAATCATCTAGATCATCCTCTATTGGAATTTCAATGCCACCAATTCCGGGCAAATCAACAGGTAGGCTTTCTATATGTTCCCGAAGTTCAGTCTCCAATTGATTTAATGTATTTAATTGGTTTCTAACTTTTGTAGCTCTTTCTTCCAGTCTTGTTACTTGGGTTAGAAGTTTGTCTGACCTCTCAGTTTGTGTTGAAAGTTTTAATTTTAACTGATTGTTAATTTCTATTTGTTCATTTTCTAAAGTTTTTAATTTGTGAGTTTTATCAACATAATACACAAGTGTAACAATAGGTATAATGAAAATTAATAAGACGAGTGGTATAATATAGTTAGGCAACTTATAGCGACTTACGTTTTTTTCTAAGTTGGCTGGCAAGATTGTTATGGTAAATGATTGGAATAACTTTTTAATATGTTTCATAAAACTTAACCTTCTTTCTAATTTTTTTACATTGGTATATTAAAGCAAATTATCCAATTTCAACTATAAGCATATAGCATTATACTATAAGTTTTCATTTTATCAAACTAAATATTCAAATTGTAAACTTTGTAACCAATATTTAATATTAGCCCTTTTACCCTATTATTATAGTAAAGCCAAAGGCCCATATATCTATACTAGAAAAAGGTGATTTCAGTGTTAAATCGTACAGAAATTGAAGTAAGGTACCAAGAAACAGATCAAATGGGAGTAGTATATCATGCTAACTATTTAGTATGGTTTGAAATAGGTAGAACGAAATTTATTGAACAGTTAGGCTTTAAATATGCTGAATTGGAACAACAGCAAGTCGTTTCACCTGTAATAGATTTAGAGATTAACTACAAACGACCAGCACGATATGGTGAAAAAGTGTATATTGAAACAACGTTGGATCACTATGATGGATTAAGAACTATCTATGCCTATAAAATTTTTAATTATGATAATGATTTATTAGTCAAGGGTAAAACTACCCATGTTGTGGTAAAAAAGGATAATTTTCGACCTATTCGTTTAAAACAGGTTAATCCATCATGGGATCTAGCATATAGAAAAGTGATGAATGGGGAAATGTCATAATGGCATTTGGCATTAATAGACAGGAATTAAAAGAATGGAAAATTCGCGTGGCATCCGGTGAAATTGCATTTTTAACTCATTATTGGCAAGATAGTCGTTTTAAAGATTGTTATACAGTAACAAAAGTTGGCTGTAATGATATTAATAAATTAAAAACTTGGGGGAGAACTTACTCCTTAAAGGAAGAATGGATTGATCGACATTCACATTTTCCCCATTTTGATTTATTCGGGAAACTTCAAAAAGACATTCTAATAATAGAAGGCTATGAGCATCATATAAGGAGATTTAATCTGTAAGTGACAGGTTTATTGATACGGTATGTAATAAATAACTATCAGGAATAAAAAATGAATAAGTGGCCTTAAAATAAACCATCATATTTAATTTGAAGTAGCAACATAGGAAAATAAAGGTTCATGTAATTTATCGTCAAACTGTATATGTAAATCATTATTTTCAAAATACCAAACATCACTTTCCTCAATAAAAAAATCAATTTTTTCAACAGTAATTAATGTATGGGGTTGGACGGGTTTTTGTACATTTACCCCTAAGGAAAATCCAGGAACATTTCCTCCCATACCACCATACCTAACAAAAAATCGAATTGTATCATTTTCTTTCAAATTTAGTTCATTTATATACCAATTTGCTGCTTCATTTGAAATGATAATTTTCATACTTTACCCTCCATCATTAGTGAATGTCTCATATAATCCTTAATGGACACACTTATTTATTGCTCTTCTTTATTTTTGGGTACTAGGTCAACTCCACCTGGGTGGAATGGGTGACACTTACTAATTCGAACCACTGTTAAATATGTTCCTTTTATTGCCCCATGCCGTTGATAACTTTCTAAACTATATTGTGAACATGTAGGGTAAAAACGACATGTTGGTGGCTTTATTGGACTAATTATCTTTTGATAAATACGTATAAAAAATATAAAAACATGCTTCATTTTACCCCTTCTTAAGCTATTCTTTTGTCTTGTCAAAGTTTATTGTTGCTATGGCATCGTGCATATGAATTGATTCTTCATTCCGACATGATACCGAGAATTTGGAAATATACGGTGTTTCATATAAGTCGGCTGCAACTAAACGAACCATGTCTTCAACAAATCTTGGATTTTCATAGGCATTTTCCGTTACTAATTTTTCATCAACCCGTTTAAGAACAGGGTGAATCATTGCGCTGGCATTTGTTTCTGCTGCCTCAAGAAGATCATTCATCCAATCAATCGCGGAATTTGCCACTTCATTCGTAAAGACAACATCCATCGTTACAATACCACGTTGGCTATGGGCGCTATATTCACTAATTTCTTTAGAACAGGGACATAATGTTGTCACCATTGTAGAAAGAGCCCCTTTATAATTAAAAGTACCATCGGCCATATACGTGACATTGAAGGTGACATTGGCATGATTAAAACCGGGTAATTTTGAATTAGGTCCTAAACGTTCATAAAACCAAGGAAATTCAACTTCAATTGTAGCAGTTTCTTGCTCTAATCGTCTTTGAAGCCGCATTGTAAAATCCTTTAATGACGTAAAGGATACAGGAAATCCATTATTACTAGACTGTTCAATTTCTTCCAAAAATCTGCTCATATTTGTCCCTTTACTCATACGATCAATGTTTGAAGTTAATGTAAAAGTCCCAATTGTTGGTTGTGATGGAGCATTTTCACTTTCAATGATGATTGGATACTTTACATTACTTACTCCAACTGAATCTATTGCAAATAAAAAATCTTTATTCAAATTTTGTAAATCAACCATTTCCTTTTTTGTTGTAGGTTTTGTTCTAGGTCCTGGTGGAACGGATCCAAAAATTTGATGCCTTTCATTTTTAGAAGGTAGGATTGTTTTCCCTTCTGATTTTCTCGTTAATTTAGTCATTTCTTTCTCCTTGAAAACAATAATATAGTTTCATAAAAGTATACGAAAAACAAACTGTTGTTTCAATAAATCTGTTTGGTAAAGTTTCGTATATGAACGGAAAATAACCTAGTTTGTAAAGTGACTACATCCATGTAATTTTAGGTTCAGTTTTATCCTTAATTCGTTTAATATTTTCTCGATGACGATAAAATACAAATATTGTTAAAGCAAATATGAGAGTAAACAACAACCAATCTTGCATGATTAATGTAATAATAGATGCGACAACCCCTGTAATGAGAGAGGCTAACGATACATATTTAGAAAAATATAAGCTTAAAATAAATGTTAAAAAGATAGTGATAAATAAAATTGGATGGACTCCCAGAATGATTCCTCCAGACGTGGCAACGGCTTTACCACCTTTAAATTTTGCAAATAATGGATATGTATGGCCTACCACCGCAAAAACACCTACAAGTAATCTCGATACATCTATATCAAAGTAAAAACTAGCCATTAATGGTATAATTGTAGCTATGGTTCCTTTTAAAATATCTGCTAATGTGACAATGATTCCGGCCCTTTTCCCTAACACTCTAAAGGCATTTGTTGCCCCTAAATTGCCACTTCCATGTTCCCGAACATCAATTTTATAGCCTACTTTACCGACAATTAGTGCTGACGGGATGGAACCTAATAAGTAGGCAATGATAAAAAATATAATATATTCCATTACTAACCTTCTTTCATCTTATGTATATCGCTATTTTATCATAATTTTATGTAAAGTAATAATGACAGATAAGTTAGACAATGCTTATACTTTTATTTGTGGCTTTTATTTTATATTTAATTTCTTGCTATATTACTTAATGTATAACCCTGTCATTATTTGCTTGGGACTTGCCAATCATTCATTTAGTATAAACTATGATACACTATGAATAGCGATGACAATATCGGAGGTGAGCCTATGTCATGGGAAAATCCTTCTAATGACCAGATGGCCAAAATATTAAAAGAAGCAAGATCGATTGCTGTTGTCGGGCTTTCCGACAATCCTGGACGAACGTCCTATCAAATTGCAAAGGAAATGCAACGTCACGGCTATAAAATTATTCCTGTGAATCCGATGGTAGAAAAGGTATTAGGGGAAAAAGCCTATTCGTCGTTATTAGAAATAAATGAACCAATTGATATTATCAATGTTTTTAGACGCTCGGAGTTTTTACCAGAAATAGCAAAAGAGGCAGTTCAGACTAATTGTTCTGTTTTTTGGGCACAACTTGGTGTCGTAAATGAGGAGGCTTATCATTTTTTACAAAATAATGATGTCACTGTTATTATGGACACGTGTATTAAAGTTGTTCATTCAATTTATCTTTAGATCAAATAGAGATGACACTTCTAGCATAAGGGCGTCATCTTTTTTATGCTAAAATAATTGGACATCTGTATTAATATTTATTTACACCTTCTTGAAAAATTATTGCGTCATTCATGATTTTTGTATAATATTGCTATAGGGATAAAATGACATATTAGATTTATACTTTATTGTAACAACATTATGAAGTGAAACGATGATAGATTTTTAAAAAGGAGTCGAACTTTAGTTGGTAGATCAAATTAAACATTACTCAGAAGCTTCTATTCAAGTATTAGAAGGCCTAGATGCCGTTAGAAAAAGACCAGCCATGTATATTGGTAGCACCGACATAAAAGGATTACACCATTTGGCTTATGAAATTTTTGATAATGCGATAGATGAAGCGTTAGCAGGATATGGTAAAAAAATTAATGTCACTATTCATCAAGACGGAAGTCTTTCTGTTGAAGATTATGGACGTGGAATTCCTACTGGGATACATGAAACAGGAAGACCAACAACCGAAGTCATTTTTACCATTTTACATGCCGGTGGAAAGTTTGGACAAGGTGGATACAAGGCAAGTGGAGGCCTACATGGTGTCGGGGCTGCTGTTGTGAATGCGCTTTCTGAATGGTTTGAAGTAACTACATATCGTGACGGGTTTGAATATCGTCAAACCTTTCACCAAGGAGGAAAACCGAAGACTGATTTGCAAAAAATTGGACCAGCAAAAAGGACTGGTACAAAAATCCACTTTCAGCCTGACAGGACTTTATTTACAACGGTAAATTTTATTTATGAAACGATTGCCGAAAGATTAAGGGAGTCCGCATTTTTGTTTAAAAATTTATCAATTACTTTTACAGATGAACGAAATGGTGTTGTGGAAACCTACGATTATGCCGATGGATTAATTTCTTTTATTCATTATTTAAATGAAGGTAAAAATACATTACATGATGTTATTGCTTTTGAAGGGGAACAACAAGGAATGGAAGTGGAGATTGCCTTTCAATTTTCAGATAGTTTCACTGAGAACATTCACTCATTTGTTAATCATGTGCGAACAAAAGATGGAGGAAGTCATGAAATTGGGACTCGAACTGCAATAACGAGGACATTTAATGATTATGCGCGTCGTAATAATTTCTTAAAAGAGAAAGATAAAAACTTAGATGGAAATGATATCCGTGAAGGATTAACCGCCATCATATCAATCAGAGTACCTGAAGAATTACTACAATTTGAAGGACAGACGAAAGGGAGACTTGGCACCCCTGAAGCGCGTTCAGCCGTAGATGCCATCGTTTCAGAGAAGTTTTTATATTTTTTAGAAGAGAATGGCACAACGTCAAAAAAGTTAGTTGAAAAGGCGATGAAGGCTAGGGATGCCCGTGAGGCGGCTAAAAAGGCCCGTGAAGACGCTAGAAGTGATAAAAAAAATAAACGAAGAGATACGATTTTAAGTGGAAAACTAACCCCAGCCCAATCACGAAATGTAGAAAAAAATGAATTATTTTTAGTTGAAGGTGATTCAGCGGGAGGTTCAGCAAAACAGGGAAGGGACCGTTTATTTCAGGCAATCTTACCTTTACGAGGGAAAGTGATTAATTCCGAAAAAGCAAAATTAGAAGAGGTATTAAAAAATGAGGAGATTGCAACGATTATTCATACAATCGGTGCTGGAATAGGCACGGACTTCAATTTAGATGCAGTTCGTTATCATAAAATCATTATTATGACGGATGCTGATACTGATGGTGCCCATATACAGGTTTTACTATTAACGTTCTTTTATCGTTACATGCGACCACTAATTCAAGCAGGAAAAGTATATATTGCCTTACCCCCATTATTTAAAATAGCAAAGGGAAAAGGGAAAAAAGAACAAATTGAATATGTGTGGGAAGAAAGCGAAATGGAAGCAACGATTAAAAAGATGGGAACAGGTTATACAATCCAACGTTATAAAGGATTAGGGGAAATGAATGCTGATCAATTATGGGAAACAACGATGAATCCCGAAACTAGAACTTTAATCCGGGTGACAATGGATAACGTTACTCAGGCGGAAAGAAGGGTAACGACATTGATGGGGGATAAAGTTGCACCAAGACGTACGTGGATTGAAGAAAACGTGCAATTTGGTTTAGAAGAATCTGATAATATTTTAGAAAATTAAACGTTTGAATATAAAGATCTAACATAACATAGGTTGTTAAATATTTTAGGAAGGAGAATAATCATGGCTCAACTACATTCAATGGTAGAATTACCGATAGAAAAAGTAATGGGAGACCGCTTCGGTCGTTATAGTAAATATATTATTCAAGAAAGGGCATTACCTGATGTACGAGATGGATTAAAGCCTGTACAAAGACGCATATTGTACGCAATGCATGTTGATCAAAATACCCACGATAAAAATTTTCGTAAAGCCGCAAAAACTGTTGGTACTGTGATTGGGAATTATCATCCTCATGGCGATAGTTCAGTATATGACGCAATGGTGCGATTAAGTCAAGATTGGAAAATGCGCTATTATTTAATTGAAATGCATGGTAACAATGGAAGTATTGATGGTGATCCACCAGCAGCCATGCGTTATACAGAGGCTAGATTGGCAAATATTTCTCAAGAATTACTGGAGAATATTGAAAAGGATACGGTTGATTTTATTCCAAATTTTGATGAAACAAATAAAGAACCAACTGTATTTCCAGCTAAATTACCAAACTTATTAGTAAATGGCTCGACAGGTATTTCAGCAGGGTATGCCACTAACATTCCACCACATCATTTAGAAGAAGTTATCGATGCGATTATTTTAAAAATTGATAAACCCAAAGTGTCAGTCGATGAATTAATGACAAAAATAACTGGACCTGACTTTCCTACGGGTGGGATTGTTCAAGGAATAGATGGGATTAAGCAGGCGTTTGAAACAGGAAAAGGCAGGGTTATCCTACGGGGGAAAGTTAGAATAGAAAAAATGAAAGGGAATCGTGAACAAATCGTCATTTATGAAATCCCCTATGAAGTAAATAAGGCGAATCTAGTTCGTAAAATTGATGAATTAAATGTTGATAAAAAGGTCGAAGGAATTGCTGAAGTAAGGGATGAAACTGATCGTACGGGCCTAAGAATTGTCATTGATTTGAAAAAGGATGCAGATAGTGAAGGAATATTAAATTTTTTATATAAAAATACGGAATTGCAAGTGATGTACCATTACAACATGGTTGCCATTCAAGATAGAACTCCTAAATTATTATCATTACCAGCTATTCTTGATGCTTATATTCATCATCAAAAAGATGTGATTACTAGACAAACAACCTTTGATTTGAAAAAGGCACAGGATCGTGCTCATATTGTTGAAGGTTTAATAAAGGCGATTTCTATTTTAGATGAATTAATACACACAATTCGTCAATCGAAAAATAGGGCAGATGCAAAAGAAAATATTATTAATAAATATCATTTCACAGAAGCACAAGCAGATGCCATTTTATCTTTACAATTGTATCGTTTAACAAATACAGATATTACCCAATTAACGAAAGAAAAAGCAACATTGCATTCCAATATTGCCACATATGAAGAAATTTTAAAACAACCTAAAGTACTCATGAATTTAATGAAAAAGTCACTTCGAGATTTGAAAAAGATATATAAAAGCATGCGTTTAACAAAAATTGAAGCAGAAATAGAAGAGATTAAAATTAATATTGAAGTGACTGTTCCAAGTGAGACAACAATCGTTTCATTAACGAATGAGGGGTACATAAAACGAACAAGCCCAAGGTCTTATACAGCATCCAACGGAGTAGATATTGGACTTAGGGATAAAGATTACGTATTACGAATAATAGAAATGAATACGACAGATACCATCCTGTTATTTACTAATTTTGGCAAATACATTTCAATCCCTGTTCATGAACTTCCGGATATACGATGGAAAGATTTAGGTCAACATATATCTAATATGGCTAATTTGGAACAAGACGAAAAGGTTGTTCAGTTTATCCCTGTTCGTGATTATCAAAAATCATCATTTTTAATATTCTTCACAAAACAAGGAATGGTGAAAAGGACGGTTTTGGGGGAATATGAAACAAATCGATCCTCTCGTAGTATTATTGCAATGAATTTACGTGAAGATGATGAAGTGATACGGGTGTTTGAGACTGATGGGGATCAAGATATCTTTATTGCGACGAAGAAAGGTTATGGCCTATGGTTTGAGGAAGCGGATGTATCGACAGTTGGCTTACGTGCTTTAGGGGTCATTGCCATTCAATTAAAAACAGACGACCTAGTTATTAGTGCATCAATATTTCCTAAAGAAACGAATCCATATTTATTGTTAATGACACAACGTGGCGCTAGTAAACGAATGAATTTGGCAAAATTTGATAAAACTTCGCGTGCTCGACGAGGGGTTATGATGTTACGAGATATTAAATCAAAACCACATGTGGTACAGCAATTTTATTTATTACATGAAAAAGTTACTTTCTTTTTGAAAACAACAAAGGAAAAGAGCTTTACGATTACACCGTTTGAATTACCAATAAGTGAACGGCAAAGTAATGGATCATTTATTGTTGATGTTGATAATGATGGAGATATTGCATCTATGTGGCATGAAGTATCGTTAGAGGATCCATTTGTAGATGAAAATGAATAATTAAGAAATTAAGTTAATCCAAATTAGGGATGGAGGAGAATATTGTGGATTTTGCATTAACGAAAGAACAAGCAATGATAAAAAGTATGGCGAAAGATTTTGCAGATAATGTAATCCAACCAAGAGCTATTGACATTGACAAAACAGCCCGATTTCCGAAAGATATTTTCAAGCAAATGGGTGAATTGGGTTTTATGGGGATTCCTTTCCCTGAAGCGTATGGTGGTTCTGGAGGAGACACTATTTCTTATGCATTAGCTGTAGAGGAAATCGGCCGTGTTTGTGGAAGTACAGGGTTAAGCTATGCTGCCGCTGTTTCTCTGGGAGCATCACCCATACTTATGTTTGGAACGGAGAAACAGAAACAACAATATTTACGACCAATTGCAGAAGGGAAATCACTTGGGGCATTTGGCCTAACAGAACCTAATGCAGGCTCAGATGCTGGTGGCACAAAAACAACAGCAGTGACTGATGGTGATGATTTTGTGATTAGTGGTGAAAAATGTTTTATTACAAATGCCAGCTATGCTTCTTCGATGATTATTACCGCTGTGACTGGCAAAAATGAACAAGGTAAAAATATTATATCAGCTATTATAGTTCCGACAAATACAGAAGGAGTTACCATTACTTCTGATTATGATAAAATGGGTGTAAGAGGTTCAGACACAGCTGAAATCGTATTGGATAATGTTCGTGTGCCACAGTCAAATTTAATTGGAGACCCACAAAAAGGCTTTAAACAATTTCTGACAACATTAGATGGAGGTAGAATTTCTATCGGGGCACTTGGGGTAGGAATCGCCCAAGGAGCACTAAATAAAGCACTTCAATATGCAAAAGAACGAAAGCAATTTGGAAAAACAATTTCTTCATTTCAAGCGATACAATTTAAATTAGCGGATATGGCCATGGAAGTGGAGCTCGCTAGAAACATGGTATTAAAGGCAGCTTGGTTAAAAGATAATGGAAAACCTTTTTCTAAGGAAGCGGCATATGCAAAGTTATTTGCCACGGAAACAGCCGTACGAAATGCGGATGAAGCCATTCAAATCCATGGTGGTTATGGTTATATGCGTGAATATGAAGTAGAACGATATCTAAGGGATGCAAAATTACTTGTTATAGGTGAAGGTACTTCTGAAATCCAACGACTTGTTATCGCTAGACAGCTAGGTTGTCGTTAAATCTGAGATATCTTTCATGGGGGGATAGCAAATGTTTCGTAAAATTTTAATAGCAAATCGTGGTGAAATTGCAAGTCGAGTTATTCAAACATGTCAAAGACTTGGAATAAAAACTGTGGCTATTTATTCCGAGGCTGACGAGTCACTACCTTACTTACAAATGGCTGACGAGGCATTTTTAGTTGGTGGCCCACAAGTTAAAGATAGTTATTTAAATATAGATAACATTATGTCGGTTGCCAAACAGAGCCAGGTTGAAGCAATTCATCCTGGTTATGGTTTTATGAGTGAGAGTGATGAATTTGTTGAAAGATGTGAAAAAGAAGGAATAGTTTTCATTGGGCCAAGTGCACCGATTATGAAGCAAATGGGAAATAAAATTGAAGCACGACACCGGATGAAGGCCGCTGGTGTACCGGTCATTCCGGGAACTAATAAATTAAAGAATCTGGATGATGCCTATATGATGGCAAAGGAAATAGGCTATCCTATTATGGTAAAAGCAGCGGCAGGCGGTGGTGGGATTGGCATGCAAATTGTATCTGATGAAACGGCTTTAGAAAAGGCATTTACGAGCAATCAAGCCCGCGCCACTTCTTATTTCGGTAATGATGCCATTTATATTGAAAAGTTATTTGATAATGCAAGACATGTTGAAATTCAAGTGATTGCAGATCATTTCGGTAATGCCGTCCATTTATTTGAACGTGAATGTTCGATCCAACGTAGAAATCAAAAAGTATTAGAAGAAGCCCCTTCCCCATTTATTTCTGAATCAACTAGAAAAAAAATGGGCGAGATCGCTATTAAAGCGGTGAAACAACTAGGATATACGAATGCTGGCACAATTGAATTTTTAGTTGACGGGGATGAAAACTTTTATTTTCTCGAAATGAATACCCGTATTCAAGTTGAACATGCAATTACTGAAAAAATTACCGGGATTGATATTGTTGAAATGCAGTTAATTATTGCTTATGGAGGGAAATTACCTATCTCACAATCAGATATCAATCGTCATGGGCATGCGATAGAGGCAAGAATTTATGCGGAAGATCCTAAAACATTTTTCCCATCACCAGGTAAAATTACGACTTATGTAGCACCTGAGGGTAAGGGCATTAGAATTGATGCGACCGTTACTGAAGGGGTTACTGTGACACCGTTTTATGATCCAATGATTAGTAAACTTGTCGTACATAGTGATACGAGGGAAAATGCAATAGGTAAATTAAAAACGGCACTATCGTCTTATAAAATAGAAGGAATTAAAACGAATATTCCTTTATTATTGAAATTAATAGAACACGAACAGTTTAAATTGGGAAATACGACAACAAAATTTATTGAAAAGTTTTTTTAGAAAATTTTAAAATTTATTGTTGATAAAAAATACCCGCTATGCCGTTTGATTGGTATCAACTTATACGGTAAGGCGGATCACCAACTTATGCAATCAAAAATCTCACTTTTTTTATCGACAATTACGATTTACTATTACATTCTTAATCAAGTTAAAATTAATAGGAGGGATTTATTATGAAGGAAGTGAAGGCAAGTATGGCAGGGAATATGTGGAAAATTGTTGTTAATGTTGGGGACGAGGTGAATGAGGGAGAAGATGTTGCGATTTTAGAATCGATGAAAATGGAAATCCCTATCACAGCCGAGGAGTCAGGTGTCGTTAGTGCTATTAAAGTAAATGAGGGAGACTTCATTAATGAGGGCGATGTTATCGTCGAATTAGAATAAATAGTAAAAGGTTGTGTCATCATTGAAACATATTTTATTCGATATGAGGACAGATCATGTGGGGGTTATTACATTAAATCGACCTGATGCTGCGAATGCTCTTTCAGTTGATTTATTAAAAGAATTGCAAGTAATTTTAGGGGTCATTGAGAAAAATCCACTAATCCGGGTTGTTATTTTGACAGGTGCTGGAGATAAGGCTTTTTGTGCTGGGGCCGATTTAAAAGAAAGAAAAAGAATGAATAATGAAGAAGTAATTCAAACGGTAAGTCTTATTGGTGAGACGGCTAACAAAATTGAAACTCTATCTATCCCTGTTATTGCTGCAATTAATGGTGTTGCCTTTGGAGGTGGACTTGAGTTTGCCCTAGCGTGTGATCTAAGATTGGCAGCCGAAGATATCCAAGTTGGTTTAACTGAAACATCATTAGCCATTATTCCAGGAGCAGGAGGCACACAACGTTTGCCACGGCTAATCGGCATAGGCCAAGCAAAACGATTAATTTATACCGCTCGCCGGGTGAATGCTGATGAGGCTTTAAGGTTAGGAATCGTAGAAGAAGTAACAACGAAAGATAGGCTATTACATCATGCAATCGACTTAGCGAAGGAGATCTCTATGAATGGCCCAATTGCAGTGAAGCAGGCTAAATTGGCAATTAATAAAGGGTTCGATGTTGATTTACAAACAGCATTATCAATTGAACATTTAAGTTATCGACAAACAATTCATACGAAGGATCGTCTAGAAGGGTTGCAAGCTTTTAGTGAAAAAAGAAGGCCAAAGTATCAAGGTGAATAAATGGGAGGTTTCTCATGTCATACATAGATGAATTACACAATAAGCAAGATAAGATTAAACAAGGTGGACAGGAAAAATATCATCAAGCTAATAAGGAAAAAGGAAAATTATTTGTCAGGGATCGATTAACATTATTGTTTGATGAAGACTTTTCAGTAGAGGACGCATTTTTTGCAAATTGTTCAGCAGATGACTTGCCAGCTGATGGAGTTATCACGGGTATTGGAAAAATAAACGAGCAAAAAGTATGCTTTATGGCAAATGACTCTACCGTAAAAGCAGGGTCATGGGGGAAACGTACGGTTGAAAAAATTATTCGGATTCAAGAAACCGCGTTAAAGCTTGAAATACCTATGTTTTACCTCGTTGATTCGGCGGGGGCAAGAATTACCGATCAAATAGAAATGTTTCCAGGTAGAAGAGGGGCAGGGAGAATTTTTCACAATCAAATAAAGCTCTCTGGCCGTGTTCCACAAGTTTGTTTACTATTTGGCCCTTCTGCTGCGGGTGGGGCATATATTCCAGCATTTTGTGATATCGTTATCATGGTTGAAGGAAACGCCTCGATGTATTTAGGGTCACCACGGATGGCGGAAATGGTCATTGGCGAGAAAGTAACATTGGAAGAAATGGGCGGAGCAAAAATGCACTGTTCTGTATCTGGGTGCGGGGATGTTTTAGCAAAATCTGAGGAAGAAGCTATTGCATTTTCACGTCGCTACTTGGCTTATTTTCCACAAAACTATAAGGAAAAACCAGCCATTGTTGATGCTAAATCGATAAAACAAGCAGAGAAAAAGTTAGTTGATATTATACCGAAAAATCAGAATGCCCCTTTTGACATGTATCAATTAATTGATCAAATTATTGATGAAGACAGTTTTTGTGAAATTAAAAAATTGTTTGCGGCTGAATTAATCACAGGATTAGGTCGTATAGAAGGAAAAACAATTGGTATTATTGCAAATCAACCACGGGTAAAGGGTGGGGTTATTTTCCCAGATTCGGCAGATAAATCAGCAAAATTTGTTCAGCTTTGTGATGCTTTTAATATTCCTTTACTATTTTTAATGGATGTCCCAGGTTTTATGATTGGAACAAAAGTGGAAAGACAAGGTATCATCCGTCATGGGGCTAAAATGGTGGCAATGATGAGTGAGGCGACAGTGCCAAAAATTTCTGTTGTCGTCCGCAAAGCCTATGGCGCTGGTCTTTATGCGATGGCTGGTCCCGCATTTGAACCAGATGCTGCATTAGCATTACCAACAGCACAAATTGCAGTGATGGGACCAGAAGCAGCGATTAATGCAGTGTATGCGAATAAAATTAATGCCCTTCCAGAAGGGGAGAGAGCGGCTTTTATAAAAGAAAAGCAAGATGAGTATCGGGATGATATTGATATATATCGCTTAGCCTCGGAAATGGTGATTGATCAAATTGTGGAACCTGATCTTCTAAGGGAAGAATTAGCAAATCGATTTGAGATGTATGATTCAAAAAATGTTACATTTACGAAACGTCGACACGGAGTTTATCCAGTTTAATTGTCTCTAATTTAAATATGATAACAATAGAGGTACTTTGCATTTGTCAAAGTGCTTTTATTTTTCAGGAAGTAACTATAATTATATTATGTAAACTAAGTGGTAAATCTAGTAAAAATCTTGTAAATATCCGAAAATGACTAAAAATATGGTATGCTTATTATTGGGTTAATTTTACGCAAAAGAGGGGAAAACGTTGCCACAGATTCAATTGTCAGAAAATATAAGGCTAAAAAATCAGCTTATCACATTACATCAACATATGGTGGATGTTGGTGATGATGTACATGCTAAGAAAATTATTGATTTATATGAGAAGGAAACAAAAAATGAACATATAGTAGGATTTACTGGTCATTTTTCCGCAGGAAAATCTTCCATTATCAATTATGTATTGGGGACGAACGTTTTGCCAAAAAGTCCTATTCCTACAAGTGCAAATATTGTAAAAATTACCAGTGGTACAGGATTAGTTCACGTATATTTTAAAGATAAAACAATTTATGAGTATGCTGAACCATATGACATTGATCTCATTCAAGATTATTGTCAAGACAAGGATACAATTGAACAAGTATCAATACAATTATCAAACACTAGTCTCCCTGATGCTGTCGCTTTACTTGATACACCTGGTATCGATGCTGCTGATGACACAGACAGATTGATTACCGAGTCTTCATTACATTTAATAGATACATTATTTTATGTCATGGATTATCATCATGTACAATCAGAAGTGAATTTGCAATTTTTACAACAAATGCAAGCAAATCATATTCCTATTTATATGATCATTAATCAAATTGATAAACATTTTGACAAGGAATTATCATTTAACGATTTTAAGTTACTTATTACAAATACATGTCAACAGTGGGAAATTCATCCAGAAAAAATTTATTACACGTCAACAATTGATTTTGATACTCCATACAACGAAATTGATATGTTTAAATCAGATTTTTTTCAATTAATTAATGTTAACGAACATCGTGTGCAACGGACAAAATTGGCGATGACCCAACTAGTTAATGACCATGAACAAGTACTTAGGGATACATTTGAACAAGAACTGGTAAACATTGAGGATAATGAACTGAATGATATACATCTAAAGGAAATAAACCAACAAATAGAAAAGTCGAAGGTTCATTTAGAAAAATTTACACAAGCATTTATGTCAGAAGTAGACTTTACTTTGAAAAATGCTTACTTAATGCCAGCAACATTGCGAGAATTCGCCCATCGTTATTTAGAATCGTCACAACAAGATTTTAAGGTTGGCTTCTTTGGGAATAAAAAGAAAACAAAAGTGGAAAAGTTAGCACGGAAAAATGCTTTTTTAGAAAACTTACAACGAACAATGGATGCAACGATTCAGTGGAAATTACGAGAAAAATTAATTCATTTAATGCAACAGTATCACATGAATAATGAACCACTAATTGAACAAGCACAACAAATAACAGTTCAATATAAAGAAACAGATTTACTACGTTATTTGCGAGATGGAGCAACAATTAACGGCCATTATATTTTAAATTATACAAATGATATTAGTAGCGATATTAAAAGCCAATATCGAAAACAATCAATAACCTTATTACAAAAAATCAAGCAATTTTATGAGCCAATATTGACAGAAAAATTAACAGCATTAAATTCAAAACTTAAACATTTAACTAAAATAAATGAAATAAGGTCAAAAAATACATTAATCCAAAATGAATTAAAACGAAAAATTGATTTATTACATTCAGACATAGAAAATATTTCGCATTCCGAAAAAATGCATCAAAAATTTTCTGATATGATATCCTCCACTTATCATATTGAAAAACAACCGTCGATGGTCCCTTTAGAAAAGAAAAATATCCAACAACAAAAATTAAGAGAACATAAGGGTGAACTGGAAAAAACTTATGAGCCTAAATCTGTCATAAATGCGATTGATTTAACGATAAATGAATTAAACCAGCTCGAGGGTTTCCAAACATATATTGAATCGCTCCAACAACAAAAGGAAACTTTAGAGAATCGTCAGGTGACAATTGCCTTATTTGGTGCCTTTAGTGCGGGGAAATCATCATTTTCAAATGCGCTCCTAGGTGAAAAAATTTTGCCATCATCACCAAATCCAACAACGGCTGTTATTAATCGGATAACTTCACCAACGAAAACCCATCCACATGGTACTGTAAAGATTACGTTTAAAGATGAGCAAACGATGCTAGAAGACGTCAAATTGGTGACAAATATTAGGGATTATGGCAATGATTCATTTATTCAATTAACAAATCGTGCCCTTGATGAAGATAAAGAAATTGATGATATGTATCGGGCATTTTTATTTGCTATTAAACAAGGCTTTGAAAGTAATAAAGACTCAATCGGTCGGACAGTGACAATTCCTTATGAACATTTTGCTTCCTTTGTTACGGATGAATCGAAGGCCTGTTTTATTGAAGAAGTTGATTTATATTACGAATGCGAATTTACAAAAAAAGGTCTAACCATTGTTGATACACCGGGTGCAGATTCTGTTAATGCTCGCCATACGAATGTGGCTTTTGACTATATTAAGTATACTGATGTCATTTTATATGTCACTTATTACAATCATGCTGTAACTAGTGCAGATAGGGATTTTCTCATGCAACTAGGAAGGGTAAAGGATTCTTTTACGTTGGATAAAATGTTCTTTATCGTTAATGCTGCAGATTTAGCCCATAATGATAGTGATTTAAAATTAGTAGTCAATTATGTTAATGAACAATTGCTATCGTTAGGAATACGCAATGCAAATATTTTTCCCGTATCAAGTAAACAATCATTAATAGAAAAACAACAACAAGAACCGTTGAATGAGGCAATGAAGAAATTTGAACAAACGTTTAATCTGTTTATTGAAGAGGGATTAACCCAACTTGCGACGCAAACGGCTGTATGGGAAATACGGCGTATTTCAACCAATTTAAAACAGAGAATTCATGCTGCATCATTAAAGGGGGCGGAGAGGGACAAATACGTTTCCCAATTGAATAAAAATCATAGTGAAGGGCAATCAATTATTACTAAGGAAAAAGGATCATTATTACAAGAGCGTTTAAACGAGCGTATAGAACGACAACTACATTACGTCCTAGAACGTTTATACATTCGATTTCATGATATGTTTTCTGAATATTTTAATCCAACAACTGTGACAGAAACCGGCAAGCAAGTTCAACAACAATTAACATCTAATGGAAGTAAATTAATTGAATATGTCGGTTATGAATTATTACAAGAAATTCGTGCTGTATCATTAAGAATCGAGGCCTTTTTAAATGAGTTGCTTGAGCAAAAACATATTGACTTTAAAAAGCAATTGGCTGATCTCATACCAACATTGATGTTAGCCCCTTTCCTTCCATTTGAATTAGTCACACCAGATTATAAACAGGCTTTTGATACATTAACTGTTGAAGAGTTTTCAAAATCATTAAAAGTATATAAGAACAAAAAATCATTTTTTGAACAAAATGAACGTGAAAAAATGAAAGAATTGTTTTATGGGCAACTACAACCTTTTGCAACTGCCTATATTGACAAACATAAACTTACAATGCAAAACGTAAATGAGAATCAATTACATTCTTCACTTGACGCATTAAAACAAAAGATGATTAATGAATTAAACGATTATATATGTGAACAGAAAAGGGTGGTAAAGTCTGAAGTTGATATTGACTTGCTAAAGAATACGGACAAAGAAATTGCTAAATTTATTAAGCAATTGTAATAAATGTTCCTTTAAATTTTGGTGAAAATTTTATATGACAATTGGCTTTGTTAAATTTAGTTGTTGACTTGCCTTCCGTGGGCTTGGCATCAGCTAACTTGGTAAATTAGTTCACTTTACCAAGTGAATCTTCAGCCTAAGTTTCCGATATGAGACCCGTACTGTTTATCAATAATATCATTTTCAACAATAAACTTTAACAGCGCTAAACAATTAAATATTTAATAAAAATATAGCCATACAATATATTGGGCAGACAGTCATTATAATAAAATTTACGTTGATTTTTCTCTGGGGGGATGATGATGAATTCACATATTTTATTAGTAGACGGGATGGCACTATTGTTTCGTGGGTATTTTGCAACTGCATATACAAAAAACTTCATGATAAATGATCAAGGCATTGCAACGAATGGTGTACATCAATTTTTGCGATATTTTCTAGACGGTATTAATACGTTTCAACCAACACATGTTATTTGTTGCTGGGATATGGGGAGTAAAACTTTTAGAACGGAATTATATCCAAATTATAAAGCAAATAGGGGAGAGCCACCTGAAGAACTAATCCCACAATTTGATTTAGTGAAAGAAGTCGTTAATCAATTTGGTATCATGAATATAGGGATGGAAAATTATGAAGCTGATGATATTATTGGAACAATTGTTAAACAATATGCGAACGATTATAAAATGACTATCCAAACTGGTGATTTAGATTTATTGCAATTAGTACAAGAAGATGTCGAAGTGGCAATTATGAAAAAGGGAATTGGAAATTATGAAGTCTTTCATTTGGAGAATTTTTATGAAAGAAGGGGATTGCACCCTAATCAAATAATTGATTTTAAAGGATTAACAGGGGATAGTGCTGATAATTATCCGGGAATAAAAGGCATTGGTGAAAAAACCGCTTTAACACTATTACAAAAATATACAACAGTTGATAATATCATTGATAATATAGCGGAATTGACAAAAGGACAACAAAATAAATTATCAACTGAAATCGATATGTTTCACTTATCAAAACAATTGGCAACGATAAAATGTGATGTACCAATAACATGTCAAATTGAGAACGCAAAATTATCTATCCCTTTTTCGACAATTGATCAACAGATTCAAGAGCTAGGTGTTCGTTTTAAACCGGTTTCAGATTATCTAAATATGAATGCAATATAATGATACATTTAAATTCGTTTACTAAACATAATTCATGTACATTTGGTTACATTAATTATGGGAGGTGAAGGAATTGACAGTAGGAACACAAATGCAACAAGCAATTTCAAGCTGTGAAAGTGCCGCCGCTAGTATGAAATCATTTGCACTAGAAACTGATGATCAACAAGTAAAACAAATGTTTCAACAATTAGCAGAGCAACAACAGTCAATTGTCGATCAACTTAATAACCGATTACAGTATATTCAACAGGAAGAACCACAATATAAGCAGTAATGAAAAATACGCATCCATATAAATAAGTCATACATATTGTTTATATGGATGTATTTATTTTAATGTTGGACTATAAAATCATTCTTAGTTTACATAATATATATTGTTTCCGAAGAATGACACATTTACGGTTCGCAAGATGCTTTTATAGTACGACCACATATATTATCTAGTACAGCACCGTTAGTTATGTACACAAAATACTAAGCACATAACTTTTATTTTTTAGCTTGAAATAAGCTAAAGTTGAGTTAATTATACTATTTTTCGAAGTTGTCGTAAAGTGTAAAATATTTATCTGAAAATGTGTACTAGTGATAATTGACCTTAGATATGGAATCACAATAAACTTTTAATTTCTTAGATGTTCAACGTGAGCGTCTTTTTTTTCTAAAATGGAGAGTAAGTGTGAAGAATGACTGGAATAATATTAGGGCCTATTTGATGGAGTGGGAGTAATTCACTAGAAGCATTTGAAGTGAAAACGTTGATTTGACTGCATTTCGATGGTACGTAAAATGGATGAAACAATTAAAAATGAATAGGTTCTCCGCCAAGATCCCGCCAGAGGAAACGGAGAAAAATGAGAGGTATTGTGTAAAAGCAGTATCTCTTTTTTATATTTTTTATTTGTTTTGAAATCGCTGTTTATTAGGATTTTTTGAGTATTAGTTTTTTAGAGAGTGAAATTACTCTTTTAAAATTATTAACAAATCTAGACCTTCTAGAAAAATTATCTCCGCCAGAGTGTTTTTACGCTGTGAATATATTAAGTGAAATAATATAAAATTAACCATGCTACGTTACCGAGAATGTTAACAAATAAAGGATGAGAAATGGAAGAAGTGTAAGTGTCATATACAATATGTAAATCTATTCTTTTCAACCAACTCCATGCATGTGGAGTGTGTATCGTTGCTACAAAGAGAAACTATATAGAAATCCTTAGTTTTAAACACTTTTACAAGCATTTCGTGTTTGTGTAACTGCTAAACTAAAGTAGTCAAATTGGAGGTGCGGATGTTTTCTTGGACCATTAATAGATAAATATTTTTAAAATAGGGTGAGTAAAATTAGTAAGATTTGTTATGTCTGCTTAATTCCTTATTCGTGTTCATCAGATGTCTATGCAACTAAATTCATAGATTCTCGATATTTCATGATGCTAATTCCACCTAACGATAGCTTGACCCTTTGATTATTATACCATTCAAGATACTCGTCTAATAGTTCAATGAAGTCTCCAATAGACATGGCCTTCCAAGACTCACCATAAAAGAACTCATTTTTAAGTCGTCCAAAAAAGCCTTCACATGCAGCATTATCAGGAGAACATCCTTTCTTGGTCATCGAACGTAGGAGATTATTGTTATCCATTCGGTCAATCCATCCTTGCCATCGATAATGCGCACCACGATCTGTATGAATGATGGGTTGCTCATCTTTCTGCAATATAAATACCGCTTTATCAAGCATCTTGTTCACTAACTCTGCATTGGGAGAAGTGCTAATTGTCCAACTCACGACTGCACCATCAAAACAATCAACCATTGGCGATAAATAAATTTTTCCAGCGGGAATACTGAATTCTGTGATATCCGTCACCCATTTTTCATTTGGTTTATCTGCCTTAAAATTTCTTTGAAGGATATTAGGTACAGCCGGAGATATTTCGCCATGATACGAATTATATTTCCTCATTTTAATAGTTTTCGAGATAAGGTTTTCTTCCCGCATAATTCGTCGAACAACTTTTTCTGAAAGAACAATACCGTTATTTTTCAGTGATGCATATATTCGACGGTAACCGTATCGACGTTTGTTTCTTTCGAAGATATCAACAATTTTAGCACGTACGTCTTTATACTTATCAGGCAAAGCAAGTTGCTTCTTATGATAACAGTAACTACTTTTAGGGATATCAATGATTGAGAGTAACTGAGAGAGCCTATACTTTGGACGAAGGGCATCAATCAGGATTGTTTTTTCTTTATTTGTGAGTTTTTCCAGAAAGATGCCCTGGTCTTTTTTTATAATCTCTCCCGCCTTTTCTAATATATCCTTTTGCATTTGAAGATAATATACCTCTTCTTGGAGTTGCTTGACTTGATCCTTGAGCTTATTAATATCTGTATCCTTAGATTTATTCATTTTATTTATGGGCACTCCCTTACCAAGCAACTGATCTTTGTATTTATAAAGGGATTCCCGACTAACACCGACTTTATCAGCAATACTCTGTGCAGATGTATCACCACGGGTGAGTAAGGCAAGAACAGCAGCTTCTTTCTCTTTTGAAGTTAATTTTAGCCCATTTCTTTTGAATTTACGAGGTTGTGGTGCCAATTCCTTTACCCATTGTGTTAATAGTGCACGGCTAGGATAGCTTAACATTCTACACGTACGAGCATAACATTTCCCGAATTCCAAATAAAGATTAACGGCTTTACGTTTTTCTTTATCCGTATATTTGGATCGTCGAGTAATTTCCTTTTTAACATCACCGTGACCTTTGTATTCTTCTATCCAGTGTCTAAGAGCCCCACGTGAAGGATATCCCAATTCATTTATTACAGCGGCATAGGATTCATATTTAAAATAAAGTTTTATGGCTTTTAATCTATCTTTATAGGCATACATAGTTTTCCTCCCGACCAATTTTGGTCTAAGATTTTGTCCGCATGCCCAAGTGTTCAATTTAACTTGACGGTTACAGGAGAAAGAACTTGCTTATTATGTAAAAGATCATGCTTTGCCATTAATTAATCAAGCGTATGTCTTTTCTGAATTAATCAATCCTGTATTTCAAGAAAAAGAGAATCAAATAAAAGTCTGGGTCACAGTAAAATATTTAGATCAGACGACCAAGTCAACACAATTCTCACAGTATGAATTGACTTTAGAGAAAGATAGAAACTGGATGATTGTAGAATAAAAATAATCTAGTACATCTACATTGTATAGAGACACACCACTTATCTATTAGAAAGAAAATAAGTGGTGAGTTTCATCATGCGACTAAACGAATATTTTTATATCTCTTTTCTAGGCTGACCTTCCGTTATAATGCGCGATATAATAAGTAAAACTTTTTATATGTATGCGTAAGGAATTAGGCTAATAAAGGAGGAATTATATGATTAAAGATAACGAAAAAAAACATTTATTAAAGTATGGATTAAATCAAAAATTGGGTGCAAAAAAAGAATTAAGCAAAAAAATTAAAGTTTTAAAAAAAAAATGATTCGGATCAGTGAAGAAAAGGGAATAAATCATCCTTTAACCATTCAGATTAGTCAGGAATTAGATAGGTTAATTAATGAATATTTGAAATTAATGTAAAAAAATAACATTGCATAAAAAGCTTGTGCAATATTATTGGCTATTTTGGACTTCATGTTAACCGATTTTTTAGGCATGTATATCATTCAATGCTTTTGCTTATTGTTTGTAAGCGCCATCATGGCATACCTCACTCTGTTATTGAATACTGGGAAAAAATTAGTAAGCTGTATGGTGAGTAGGTATCCAAAAAACACACAATTCCTATATAAAGTATGTTCTTATCTATAATATGATTGCGAACCGTATTTTGCTTGATGAAGTAAACGCACTAGTTTTTTGAGAAAGTTACAGTAAATGATAATGTCTCAGTGAAAATAATTAGAAACTGTGCGTATGTTATAATGAAATAAATCGAAATATACAGAGGTGTTACATGAACAATATTCCTATTAAAAATAGACTAATAGAATTGCTTGTTGATTATTTAATAATAATTGCATACTTAGTTATATTATTAATCGTCAACCTGGGACTCAGCTTTTTTATTTTTAAGGGAATTCCAGAATATACAGAAATACAAGCGCAACTAATAGCAACATTTACATCAGTGATACCAATTATCTTTATTTTTTCATATCTTGATTATTTTAAAAAAGGATCCATTGGAAAAAGAGTATCTGGATTGAAATTGACCTACACAAACCACAGATTTAGCTCAAGTTTATTAAGAAATAGTATAAAGTTTTTGCCGTGGCAATTAGGACATGTAGGTGTTATCCATGGAGTATATAGTGATTTTGATATGCCTGCAATCATTATTGCAAATAGTGGAACCTTTCTTGGGTTTGTATTGTTGTTTATGGGATTATTTAGAAAAGATAAACGTCATCTAGCTGATTTAATAGCAGGTACAAAAGTAGAATTACAATAACAGCTTGCAATTAAACTAATTAAAATCAATTTTTTAGTTTATTTAGATTATCGTGTGAAAAATGCGATAACTAATTGGAATGTATGATACAGTTATTTTTTGCAAAATTTCGACCATTCCACTAATCCAATAAAGAAGAATTAAAAGAACGATGATAATTTTATATTGATAAACATTTAGGTAAAAAGGCTTGTTACATATGTAATATTTTTACCTCCTCAGTTTTGACGAATTCATAATTGATGACACCATTGTTGTTTTTGTCTTATGAAATATCAAGCTATTTCGTCCATTTAACAACCTGAATTTTGTCACAAAAAAGTACCTTAACTCGTTTCATTTACGATAACGAGAATAGGGGGAGAGCATAATGAATGACGTCACTTGTGTTGTAATTGGTGGAGGATATGCGGGAATTCATGCTGTCAAAGCGATTCGAAAAGCATTCTCGGGAAAATCAAGTACAAGATTGCGATTAATCCTCATAGAGAAAAATCCTTACCATTTTCGAAAAGTACTGTTGTTCAAGCTAGCCGCTAAAGACGAAGACATTACGATTCCTTTGAAATACTTGTTCCCTGAAGGGATTGATATCATTCAAGCTACGGTTACGAAGATCGAATCAGAGGAGCGAAAGCTGGTTTATCAGGATTCAGCAGGGCTTAAACATACGTTGAACTATAACATCCTCGTTTTGGCTGTGGGGAGTGTCGTGCGACAGCCTGCTGTCGAACTAGGAGGAATGCCTTTGTTGGATTTGGATACTGCAGTGAAGATTAGAAGAGCGTGGCGTGCTAACTTAAAGCGGGCTGTTATGGAAACTGATATAGTGGAACGTCAGAGATTGACGACGATTGCTATTGTCGGAGCTGGTATAAGCGGGATTGAAACGTCGGCTGAATTGGCTTGTATCGTTCGTGAAGATGCAAAGAAAGTAGGACTTGACCCGAATAATGTACGTATATGCTTGTTGAATGTGCACAGCAGGCTATTCCAAGAGGGTCCGCCTAAGGTAGGGAATAAACTAGAGCGTCTGCTCTTCTTAAGCGGTGTAACGGTCTTGCACAGACACAAGGTTTTACAAGAAAAAGATGGGATGCTTTCTTTTTTCAATGGTAAAGAAATGTCCGTAGGTCTGTGTATTTGGACATTAGGATTGTTACCCAATCCAATGTTACCGAAATTTGGGTTACCACTCACTCCGGAAGGTTACGTCATTGTAGATACAAGTTATCGAGTTAAGGGTGCCCCGGGTATATATAGTATTGGCGACTGTGCACACATCTTGGATGCTACGACCGGTCGACCTGACGGGAAAACGTGTAAAGAAGCGAGCGCTCAAGCAGTGAGGCTTGGGAAGGTTGTAATGTCAGATTTAACAGGAGGAAAGCCACATTCGCATAAAGGTTATATGGATTTCTTTTGTTTTGGATTGGGTCCAGGGCTAGGAATGGTATGGACTCGTCTGTGGGGACTAAATATCCTAATAACCGGAAAACTGGGTTGGTACATTCGAAAATTAACGTGGGATCATGCTAGTTTGTTAAAAGGGAAAAAAATGGGGTGATAGAGGATGGGGATTCAGATGCAAAAATTATACGCACAGTATAAAGGACTACTATTTAAACTTGCCTATCAATTAACTGGTTCAACGTCCGATGCAGAGGATGCGGTTCACGATGTATTTCTGAAATTATACGACGTTGAACCTAAACGATTAGTAAAACCGAAAGCTTATTTGTGCAAAATGGTGACAAATCGCTGTCTGGATATACTTAAATCCGCGCGTAAAAAACGGGAGCAGTATTTCGGATATTGGCTTCCCGAGCCTGTTCTTACTCCAAGTGATACAACGTTGGAATCGATTGTTCGTGGTGAATTATTATCTTACGCTTTGCTCGACATGCTTGAGAAACTCTCACCTTCACAAAGAGCAGCATTCGTATTGCGAGAAGCTCTTGGATGCGAATATCCCTTTATTGCTGAGGTGATTGGAAAAAGTGAGTTGAATTGTCGAAAATTGGTCAGTCGTGCAAGGGAAAAGATGGGGATTACGCACAATGATTCGATCCGTGCGGAAGTAGCGAGTGAGGAGTGGGTTCGTAGATTTATTTTGGCTCTACAGCAAGGTCATGTTGATACAGTTGTATCTCTTCTTGCAGAAGATATTATCTTAATTTCAGACGGAGGGGGCAAAGCACCAGCTGCTAGCCATCCAATTAAATCATATGAACGTGTTGTTCAATTGCTTTTCGGACTTATGCGTCAAGCGCCCCATTTCGAAGGAGGCGTTCACATAGAAATCGAGAATATCAATGGTCAACATGGGTGTGTGCTCCGATCTAGCAAAGGCATTGTTGCTGTTGTACTCACACAATTCAGAAACAATTCGATACACAAGCTTTACTTTATTAGGAATCCCGATAAATTAAGTCTTCCACGTCTTTGGTAACAGGTGTGCAACAAGGCTTCACGCTTCATACTTTTTTATCGAATAGCACTATAATTCTGTCCTAATAAAGCATAAATTGACAGCATTGCGACGGTAGAGATCTATTATGTTATCAATTACCTGTTTGTTCATTTTGATGAAATATATTGTGAGGAAGAGGATTTTGATCTTCAAAGAATGATAAAGAATCTTGATAATTATGTTGACTTTATGAGTGGAGGATTAGATAGGGGTGAATAATATCACAAGACAACTAAAACAGTATGATAAATTTCTTGCTGTAATTTTTGGAGTACTTACTTTAATACTCCTTGCGTTAGCATTTACGAATAAAACTTTTTTCGAGTGGGCTTATGAGCGGCATCAGAACCAATTAAGTTGGTATTTAAAACCTTTATTCCTTATCCCATTTTGCTACTTTGCATACAAAAGAAGTTGGGCTGGTATTTTAGGAACCATTTTCTTGTTATTAACTAGTATGTTCTGGTTCCCAAAGCCTACTGTTATAAGTGAACAGGCAAAGCAATTTTTAGAAATGGAAAAGGAGTATTTAAGTGGTGATTGGGGATTTGCCAAAGTACTCATGTCATCACTGGTACCTATATCACTTACTGCTTTAGCAGTAGCATTCTGGAAACGAAGTTTATGGTTTGGATTATCTGTTATTGTTTTTATAGCTATAGCCAAAATGACTTGGAGTGTTATGTTTGGTGGAGAAGCAGGGAAATCAATCTTTATCCCTGCAATCCTTGGGCTAGTGACTTGTATCATCTTAATTTATATAGGATTTAGGAAACTTGAAAAAAGAAAAGAGAGTAAAGTCAATTAATCTTAATGTAGTAAGTAAGAGTGCAATATTGATGATCTAAAGTTACGGTACTAAAGTTTTTAAAGAAGGGATATGTTCTATGATCTGATAGGAGTAAAAACTATTTATATTTCTTCAGACATAGTTATGTTAATTCAGAATGTTTCAAGGAATATAATTAGAAACTGTGTGTACAACTTGTACAATGAAATAAATCGGAATATACAATGAAAAGAGGGGTTATCATTGTTTGAATTAACTCATTCTCAGCAATTGGCTCTCGATTATATAACTCATTATGCTAAAAAATATCAAAATCAAGCTCAAGCCATCATTAACCATGTTCTTAAAATGTCCCATATTAAAAACGATCACTATGAAAAAGCTATAAATAATTTAAAAACAAACGCACGCATTGCTCTTCATTTTCATCCCGACCGGCTTGATTCATCTTTTAAAAGTGTTGCTGAAGCATTGTATGAACAAGGAGTATATAAAAATCAGTTTGAGACTTTCATCTCAAATGGAAAAGTATCTCCACATCCTGGAGGAAAGCGAGATCTTTGGGAAAATAAAATGTTTGGAGAAGCTTATCAATTTGAACGGGTAACGAATGTCGAACGCCCAAAATACGGTGCTTTAAATTTAATGTTATATCAAGAGGGACCAGCACCGAGATTTGGTTCGTGTTATTTTCTTTTATCTCCCCAAACTGCACAACGTTCGACCTTTACATATTTAGATTCTCATCGAGAGCCCTTTGAAAGAGGAACATATGAAGCTTTTCAAATGATTTTGGCAGCTATTTTAGAAGATGCATTTTCCAAGGAATCAGTCTTGGGTGTAAGGGACATGAGACCAACGAATCTAATTGAGCATATACTTATTAATTTTCATAGGTCTGTTAATTATATTCATGAGAAACCAGGTAGAAATCTTGATCAATATATTGAAGCTCAAGTCCACGGGGACGTCTCACTTCAAGACGATGTTGAAGTCCTTATTGCAGACCCTTCTTATAAGGGCGAATATATTGGAGCGGTTTTAGAAAGTCTGTGTGAAAAATATGCGATTGAATTAAATTGGCATAAAGGCTTTGTTCTAAAAGCAGATGATGTACCTTCAAATTTTAGGGGCCCATCTATGCAATCTTTAGCTCAACGTATCTCTGAAAATCAAGTTGTCCATGCGCGTGCTATTGGTCAAGCCGTTAACTCTCTTCACAAACACCCTAAGAAGTGGACAAATCGTGGAACGGCTGAGGAAGTACATCAGGAATTGAAGTATCTTTGGCACGTTCTTGTTAGATTTGGAAAGCCGTATAAGACTTAAAAAAAGAAATAGGAAAAAAGAGGATTAAGAGATCAATTTAATTTTTATATTGATAAACAGATTCCTTTATCCTCTGGTAGAAGTATTGGTATCATAGTGCTTTCGAATGTAGAAAGCTACTTGATTTATTATCTTTACTTCATCAAAAATGACGATAAATTGCATTTACTGTGCTTTTGCTAAAGTGGGGTGTTAGGAGGAAATCAAATGAAAGAAAATCAAAACAACAAAGAAACTTTTTCATCTAAGGTCTTTCCACCAATTGAGGCTCTTAGGCAAGATGTTGAGAATATTAGAGTTTTCGAATATGTTGGCGAAGAAAGTTTATCCATTAAAGTTTGTCCAAATGGCTTGCCGGGTATCGTATTTCAGCATTTTAATGGGGAATCCGCAACACAAAGTATTGTCACAAAAACAAGCCGGGTATCTCAAATACCTACATTATATCTTTATGGACAAGTGACAGATCTTGCGGTGATGCATTTCAAAAAGGGATTTTACATAACAATACAAGTTATTTTGAAACCTCATGCTTTAAAAACGTTATTTGGTATAGATGCGTCAACTTTGACAACAAAAAAATATGATGGCTATCAAGATTTAAGTACGAATGTTCTTAATGAAGCTTTAATCAAGGCAAATAACATTCATGAATGTGTAACGATGTTGTCAGATTATTTATTAGAACAACTACATCATGGTTACCCTCGAGATATATTAATTGAGGAAAGTCTTACATTTATTCATCGTAATATTAAAACTATTACAGTTAATCAGCTCATTAAACAATTTCATTTGTCAGAACGCCAATTTGAAAAAAGATTTGTATATACGGTTGGACTTACACCACAATTTTATATACGGGTAAGGCGATTTAACGAAGCGATTCATATGATTGATTCTGCAAAATATGAGCGACTAATTGATATTGCGCAAGAACTTAATTATTATGATCAATCACATTTCATACGAGATATTAGAGAATTTTCTGGAATCACACCGAAAAGTATTTCTCAAAAAGTAAACGAATTTCACTACGATGAAATAGGTGCTTCTTATTTAGAATAACTTGACGGAATTTTACAATACTTTTATAGAAAAGAATTGTAGTATGGACTCACCAAATCAAAAAGGAGTCCAAATGCTATGAGAAAAGTAATTATGTTAAACAGAATGTCAATCGATGGGTATTTTGCCAGTTTAAATGAAGTAAATTTTGGTATGGATTGGTTTATACATGATCCAGAAATTGATAAGGTAGCGCATGAAATGACAGGAAAAACGGATACGCTTATTTTAGGCAGTAAGACATATCGCGGTTTTGAACAAAGCTGGACACCGTTTTTAAAAGATCCTAATGCTCCAAAAGAATTAAAAGCTGTGGCTGAAGAGCTTACCCAATTAAACAAGATGGTATTTTCCAAGAGTCTAAAAGAATCTGACTGGCAAAACACGGAGATATTTGATGGGGACATTATAAAAGAAGTTCGTAAGTTAAAGCAACTTAAAGGTGAGAATATACTCATTATGGGAAGCGGTACAATCGTACAGCAATTAGCTAATGAGGCTTTAATTGATGAATATATGTTTATAGTAACACCTGTCGTTGCAGGTGAGGGTAAGTCATTGTTTCATCAGGTTAAACAATTTGGGTTGACACTTAAATCAGTAACATCATTTGATTCTGGCAATGTATTGATAAAATACGAGTTGAAAAAATGATATAGAAAATATGGGTATTCGGAAAATGGTGTGGGAACTGTTATTGCAAAATGTTGCACTATTGCACAGTAGACAAATGATGTGCAATAGATGTGCAATAAATGATATTTACTATAATTGAACTAAGGGCAATGATTCTCGAAGGAAAAATATCGTCAAAGATTAATGATTGTGTAAAAAAAGGTGATAGATTAATGGAAAGAAGAATTAAGAAATATTCTACAAAAGGGGGCACAATTGAATATTCTATTATTGGTAAAGGTGAACCTATATTTATCTTGCACGGTGGGCATTCAAATTGT
>DKGO01000149.1 GCA_002453315.1 Caryophanales bacterium UBA6768
GGTCACAGTTTGACTTACAAAAAGCAAAAGAACGATTTCATATAGTCGAAGGGCTAATCAAAGCAATTTCGATATTGGATGATGTCATTGCCACGATACGCCAATCGAAAGATAAGCAAGATGCTAAGAAGCGATTACAGGAGCAATTTGCATTTACTGAAGAGCAATCAGAAGCCATTGTTACACTTCAACTTTATCGCTTAACAAACACCGATATTACAACACTTCAAACGGAATTAACAGACTTAGAAAAAAAGATTAATAAACTGGAATTAATCTTAAAAAGCGAAAAAAACTTAATTAAAGTTATAAAAAGTGAACTAACTACTGTCAAAAAGCAATTTAATGATAAAAGAAGAACAAAAATTGAGGAAGAGATTGAAGAACTGAAAATTAACTTAGAGGTTACTGTTCCACAAGAAGACGTTATTGTAACGATAACGAAAGAGGGCTATGTTAAAAGAACGAGCCTTCGTTCATATGCAGCCTCGAATCTCGATGATCTTGGGATGAAGGAAACAGACAGACTTCTTAATAAACTTGAAATGAATACGACCGAAACGCTACTCTTATTCACAAATAAAGGAAACTATCTATATATTCCTGTACATATGCTTCCTGACATACGCTGGAGAGACTCTGGGCAACACGTCGCAAACATAGTTACGATTGATGAAGATGAAACGATTATAAACGCCCTACCGATCCATGATTTCAGCGATGAACTCTTTTTAATTTTCCTTACGAAAAGTGGGCTCATTAAAAGAACAAACTTAGAACTTTACAAAGCCCAACGATATTCAAGATCATTAATGGCTATTCGTTTAAGAGACAATGATGAAATCGTTTTTGTAAATGTAGCTAGTGGGTCTGAAGATATCATTTTAGCTACAAAAAAAGGCTACGGCTTACGATATAGCTTAGAAGAAATCAATCCAGTCGGCTTACGCACTTTAGGTGTAAAAGCAATAGATTTAAGGGACGATGATGAAGTCATCGGAGGAGTTCTATCCGAACCTACCTCCACTGCAGAAATTTTATTAGTAACACATCGTGGTGCCATTAAAAAGATGTCTTCCGAGCTCTTTAATCAATCAAGCCGAGCGAGACGAGGACAATTGTTCTTCAGAGAGCTTAAAACAAATCCTCACGAAGCGATTACCTTTAAACCGTTAGAAAAAATTGATCAGCTATATATAAAAACCGAAAATGACACGATATCAGAGATTAACTATGATTCAATCCGACATGGTGATTTTACAAGTAACGGTTCATTTTTTGTCGATATTGAAAAATCCGGGACAATTGTCGATATTTGGACTGAATCACGTGAAAAGGATTAACTTTTAACCCCACGTCTTCGTGGGGTTTTTGTTATGAAACAAAGTAATGACCATAAAAGCGCTTTTTAAAATAAGATGAAAAAACTGAATAAATTTAATTTTATTTCCGCAAAATAAGATGAAAGTTTTTTATAATTTTAAGGAGTGAAATTCACATGAGTGACAATTTACAAAATACACTGTCGTATATGTCATCAGAATTAAATCGTATCCAAACGATGGCGGGCACCCTTTCAACTGTAGAATCGCAACACCATAAAGATTTAACAAATATAGGTGATGACCAGCTCAATCAAATGGCGCTTGAGGAGCAAAGTGCATCGAGACAATTAGGTGAAATAAAGGATATTTGTTTAGCTCTTTCCCAAAAAATTGAAGAACTTCAAAACAATTTACACTAAATTTGCGTAAGTAGGTGAGAGACATGTTTAATTTTGTCGGACGACTTTCAAGAAGAATCGCAAACGAAGTTGTTGACAAAGCGATCAAACGAATGACTCAAGATCAATATACCGAAAATTTATTTGAAATTGTTCCAGTAGCAAAAAAGGTTGGAGTTATCAACCTTATGGAAAGCATCATGAGGGCCGAACAGGGAATCCCACCAGGAAGACCGCTAGGCAGTCACATGCGGTTTTCTCCTTGGAATCAATTGTTATTTAACCCTGTTCATTTGCACCGCTTTCCTACACCTGAAAATGTTGGCATCTCAAGCTCAGTAACAATCGGAAAAAATGCTAAAAAACCGTTAACCATTTCCACCCCAATTATGATTGCTGCCATGTCATTTGGTGGAGCACTTAGTAAAGATGCAAAAATTGCACTTGCCAAAGGGGCATCTAAAGTAGGGACAGCAACAAATACGGGGGAAGCTGGGTTAATGGAGGAAGAACGTGAAGCTGCTTCATTATTAATTGGTCAATATAACCGCGGAGGATGGTTAAACACTCCAGAAAAATACAAGCGACTAGATGCTATCGAAATTCAACTTGGGCAAGGTGCACAAGGATCAACTCCCCAAAGAACATCAGCAAAAAATATTGGGGAGGATTTTCGGGAAGTGTACGGTCTTGCAGAAAATGAAGATTCATCCATTCGTTCAAGGCTGCCTGGGGTGAATAAAAAAGAGGATTTTATCGAACTCGTCAAAAAGTTAAAGTCCGAAACGGGCGTTCCCGTCGGATTAAAATTCGCTGCTACTCATTATTTGGAAAAAGAAATTCAAATCGCATTAGAAGCTGAAGTAGACTTTTTAACAATTGATGGAGCTGAAGGTGGAACACATGCCTCAGCGCCAATTTTAGAAGACGATTTAGGCTTACCAACACTGTATGCAATTTCAAGAGCGAATAAATTTTTAACAAAAAAGGACGCAACGAAGGACGTCAGTTTAATTGCAACAGGTGGATTAGTGACACCTGGTGACTTTTTAAAAGCGTTAGCATTAGGAGCAGATGCACTTTATATTGGAACAATTGCGGTTATGTCATTAATTGGCGAACAAATGACAAAAGTGATGCCGTTTGAACCTCCAACTAGTATGGCAGTCTATAACGCAAAAGCAACAGACCAGTTAGATGTTAACAAAGCAGCAAACAATCTCTTTAAATTTATAAATGCAGCAACACAAGAAATGGGACTCGTTTGTTATTCTTTAGGTAAAACAAGCTTGTCAGATGTTTCATTAAGTGATTTATGTACATTAGATCCGTTTATGTCACGAGCACTCGGTGTTGAGCTTGGTTATGTTGCCTCAGAGGAACAAGATGAATTCTTTGAGGCTTTTACAGATTTGCCTTTGCATGAAATGGAAAGAATGAATGAAAATCCGAACCACGAACAACATTTACATTAATTTGTCATCAGGGAGCAACATTATCAACTGCTCCCCTAACTGTTTTCTTGGTTCCGATAATATATATTATGTAAACTTAAATAATTCCAAACAAAACAATAGTTCCTAATAAAAGTTATTAGGAACTAAATGGTAGTCTCGTCATGAATGGATTTTGTTTTAGTTGGAGAATTTTTCACGATTTTCCTCTTTTAACTTTTAACTATTCACCATACTTCTTTGTCATTTTATCAATAACTTCTAGGTTATACTCCTTTTTCTCTACATCTTCTTCGTCATAATTACCTGATATTTGATAAAAATAACCATCTTCTTTCCATAACCATTGTGCATAAAATCCATCATCTATAATTTCTACTTTTTTTCCTTTGCTAGTTGTTATATTTTCTGATTCTTTGTAATCATCTACATCAAATGCTTTTACATCTATACTTATATCGATAGCATCAAATTCGCCCGCATCTGGATTACGGTATCGAATTTCAAATTTGTTATGGTCTCCTGTGCTGATCCATAAATCTGAAACATAATAATCCGTTCCTTTATTATCAAAAAATTTAGCATCCTCATAATCAAAACCTAACAGTTCTTTTATTTCATTTTCCGTTATATCTTCATTCCTAAATTCCAAGCCATCTAATATTTTCTTAGCATCCTCTATTTCGATCTCACCTAATTCTATTTCCGTCCTTATATCATTATCATAATGCACAAAACTTATGTAACCTCCACCAATGTCTCCTATTACTCCTTTCATACCATTAGACAACTCATAATCCTCTTCATCTTGTTCAAATTCTATTTTTGCTGACGTTTGACTAAGTCTTAGTCCTACTTCCCCATCTTGTACTTCATCATTATGATGTCTTAGTTCATAATAGCCAAAATCATCAATGCCTATTGAAAAACTTTCATCCTTAAACATTACATGTGTATATTTGTTAGCTTCTTCTAATAAACTTTCAACTAGGTCTTTCTCCGTTATTACATCATTTCCCTCATCATTTTCTTCTAGATCATGATTGTTATCAGAGTTATTTGATGTACTATCTGTACCGTTATTATTACCTGAACTACACCCGACTACTATAAAGAGTAATGTTAAAGTTGTTAAAAGCAATATTAGTCTTCTGTTCATATTTATCTACCCTCTCCTACATTTTTAAAAGTCTGAAACCAATGTTCGAAGATTTTATGTATTTTTAAAAAGCTTGTAAATATGGACAAATATTAATAATCTTATCATTCTGACATGTGGGGTACATAAACAAACATGATTATTTCCCTATCCCCCTCTATTTCCTGCTAATCAATCGGATGTAATTTTTCCTCGATTTCGGCACGCCGGTTTTCTAAAAACGGTGGTAAATCTAATTGTTCACCTAGTGAATTGACATCGCGATCGATTGTAAACCCGGGTCCATCTGTAGCAAGCTCAAATAAGATGCCGTTTGATTCACGAAAATATAACGATTTAAAGTAAAATCGATCAATGATTCCAGATGAATGAAAACCACGTTCTCGAACTTGTTCATCCCAGTAAGCAAGTTCATTTTCATCTGTTACTCGAATCGCTAAATGGTGAATGCTGCCACGCCCGGGTTTTTCATCGGGACCGCCCAATGACTTCACAACGATTTCACCAATTACTTTCCCTTGTACTGATTGAAATATCGCTTCATCTTCCGAACGTGAAAATTCCGTATAGCCAAATATTTCTGTTAGGGTTTGGGCTAGTTTATCGAGTTTACGCACCGTTATTTCGATGGAACCCATTCCACGAATTTGATGTACTTCGGGTACGGGTGATTTTTCCCATGCTTGCCAATTGGGCACTGCCTCATCGCTTGAAACGAGTAACACGAAGCGAAGACCTTCAGGATCTTCAAAGTGAAGAGCTTGTTTGTTGGCATATGTCGTAATATCAGTGTGTCGTACCTCGTATTTTTCAAAACGATTTTGCCAGTAGATTAAACTTTCTTCTGTTGGGACGAGTAACCCAATTTGAGTAATCGCATTTGTCCCTCGATATGTTCGCCCAACAGGTGGTATTTCAAAGAATGACAATTCTGTTCCGACACTTCCTGTTTTATCTCCATAAAACAAATGATACATCGATGGATCATCTTGATTTACTGTGACTTTCACCCGACGTAAGCCTAGTATATCGCGATAAAAAAGATTATTTTGCTTAGCATTTTTTGTAATCATTGAGATATGATGATGTCCTGGAATAGAATACATACACTGCCTCCTAATCGTGATTTTAGTTAATCTACAAATGCACGAGTATGTTTTACAATTTATCGATTATCCTTACATTTAATTGGATATCTTTGGGTAGATCGAAAATCTACTTAGTTCCCTGACGACACGAGACACTGGCAACCCAACTACGTTATAATAATCGCCGGTAATTTCTTTGACAAACATAGCACCGAGACTTTGAATACCGTAAGCACCTGCTTTATCATACGGATCATTCGTGGAAACATACCAATCTATTTCCAATTTGGATAAAGGCCAAAACACAACGTTAGTCCGCTCGACAAATACACTCTCACTCTCGGATGAGCGGATCGTGACACCGGTAAATACATCATGTACGCCTCCACTTAACGCTGAAATCATTGAATAAGCTTCTTCTTTATTTTTAGGTTTTTCAAATATTGTTTGATTATACGAAACAACTGTATCTGCAGCTAAGATTACCTCATTGTTATTTAGTAGGGGAACATTCCTGCCTTTTCGTATTGCTAATTGTTTTACCTTTTCTTCTGGCTCACTCGTCGTAATTAACGATTCATCAATGTTTGGTTTACGAAGGATAAATGGAATTTTTACTTTGTTCAGAAGCTCTTGTCTCCTTGGTGATGATGATGCCAAAACTAACGTGCTCATTATAATTCAGTCTCCTGCATTATGTTTTAATATCCTTTAATTTATAGATTGGACATACAGAAGCATTGCCTCCATTATTTGCGATTCGAATACTGAATGTATTTTTTTAATTTGTCTTCCACTTTTTTGAAAATCGTATTGTCTGCGTATTCTCCAAGCTCGTTCTGTTCACCAGCTGGCATGTCGGTTAATATTTCGATTCCTTCTTCAACCGTTTTCACAGCAAAGATATGGAACTTTTCCTTTTTCACTGCTTCAATCACTTCCTCCTTTAACATTAAATTTTTCACATTTTGATAAGGGATTAATACACCTTGCTTTCCGGTTAGTCCCCTTTCTTTACATACTTTAAAAAAACCTTCAATTTTTTCATTGACTCCACCGATTGGTTGGATTTCACCTTTCT
>DKGO01000177.1 GCA_002453315.1 Caryophanales bacterium UBA6768
AGGATTATTAAACGAAAATAGAGAAAATGCCACGCAAGAAGAAGTAGATACGGCTTTTGATAATCTATTAGCTTCCATTGATGGATTAAAAGAGAAAATAGAAGAGCCGTCTGAACCGACTGATCCAGAAGAACCAGGGGAAGGGAAAGATCCAACAGACCCAACCGTTTCCAAACCAAAACATATAGATATTGTTCTTGGAAAAACATATGATGTACATGCAAATGATACAATCATTATCCAAGTAGACGATACGAACACAACCATCAAAATGCCAGATCATCTCCCACAAGGAACAAAAATAACCGTGGAAGAAGCAAAAGATAAATTAGAAGTAACATCAGACGGGAACTTAATGATTGCAGGCGATGTATTTGATGTAACTATCTTTGGTCCAAACAATGAAAAAGTTCATGGTCCATTTGTTTTAACAATGGGATATGATAAAGATAATTACAGTGCAGACAAGGTAGCAGTCTATTACTATGATGAAGAACAAGGTATATGGGTCAAACAAGATAGTACAGTAAATGGGGAAGAGGGAACAGTTACTGTAGTGGTAGATCACTTCTCCATGTATGGTGTATTTGCTGAAAGTGAAACATCATCTGATCCAGGTAAACCAGAAATTGAAACTCCACAAATTGATGAAGAAGACTCTGACGGTGATGTAATAATAGATTCTAGTGAACCAGGTAGTACGTTACCCAAGACCGCAACAAATACTTTTAATATGATTGTGATTGGATTGGTAATATTAGTGCTTGGTGGAGTCTCTTTCATCTTCATACGCAGAAAAATTTTATAATTTTATAAAACATACTTTATTTAATCAGGTAGGGGAGTTTATAACCTCTACCTGGTTTAGTTTTTAAATAGAAAAAAAGAATTACAATTATGTGTTTTGTTTGTGTTATGACCACCTTGTTTCGTTTTTAAAAACAATGAAGGACTGTCGGTAAAATAGATAAACCGATCTTATGTATGACAAATAGGCTTATAAAATGACTTAAGAAGATTATTTTTTACAATTTTCTTAGTTTTAACATAGATTTAACATCTGTACTTTATAATGCTAGATAAATGCCATGCTAGATTAAGAAAAAGAGGGTGACAGATTGCAGAAGCAATTAATGGTAAAAAAATAGATTGAAAAGAAGAGTGTATTAAGGGAGTTTATTCAAAAAGATATGAGGAGAATAAATAATTACGAGGAGGATAAAAGGTGCAAAGAAAAGTAAGAAAAAAGCTTTTTCAAAAGAATATACTTATTCTATTTTGTTTAGCTTTAATATTCAGCCCATTTAGTAGTTTGGGAGAATTAGCTTATGCAGAAGGTGATGAAAAACAACAATCAAGGGCAACAGATAAGGGCATGGAACAGGATGATGAATCAGATGATTCTGATGAGGGAGCGAAAGGGTCAATAGAAGATACTGAACCCACTGACGATGATGAGCCATCAGAACCATTAGGAGAAGATGATTCAGACGATACTTCCGAGGAAAACACCACTGATATGGAAGCTGGTAAGGAAGAAGAGGTGAAAGAAACGGATTCTACGATACAGCCTTCTTCGGCTAGAGGTTTCCAGATATTAGCTACTACTCCTGAAGATGATTATGAGTGGGAAGATAATGGAGATGGAACAGTAACGATTACGGGCTATACGGGAACAGATACAAATATTGTTATCCCCGATGTACTAGACGGTAAACCCATAACAGTACTTGGAGAAAGGGCTTTTAGTGGGAAAAACATTCAATCCATAAAACTTCCGGATACAATTAAAACAATCGATGTATTGGCCCTTTATAATAATCAATTAACATCGATAGATCTACCTGAAGGTTTGGAAAGAATAAATGATAACGCCTTTAACCAAAATAAATTAACATCTGTCGAAATACCAAGTAGTGTAGAATGGATTGGTAACCATACCTTTTTATATAACGTGTTTACTTCCATTACCATCTACGGTAAGAACACTTATATCGTCAAGTCAGCCTTTGATCGGGGGTTAGGTATACCATATGATAACCTAACAGTATATGGATTTATCAATTCAACAGCTGAAACGTATGCAAAAGAAAAAGGGTATACGTTTGAACCTTTTGAAGGGACTGCTATAAGCATCCAGGCAATCGATGATATTGAGGTTCCATTTGGTATGGAAGGAGAAGATATTTCCTTACCAGAGGAACAGGAAGTAACTGTTGAAATTAATGGGAAAAATAAAATCATTGAAGTTGAGATTGATTGGGATGAAGGTACCCCAATATACAATCAAAATGAAGTGGGAACCTATATGTTTGAAGGAGAGTTACTATTAGATCCCCATATGAAGAATCCGAACAATTTAACAGCTGAAGTCAAAGTGACTGTATTGCCGCTAGAATTTGAATGGTCTGATAATGGCGATGGAACGGCAACAATTACTGGATATAACGGTTCGGACACTGAAGTATTTATACCGAAGCAAATCGATGGGAAAGATGTCACAATCATTGGGGAAGAAGCCTTTGATCAACTTGGCCTAACAAAGGTAACGTTACCAAATACGCTAAAAACAATTGAAAAGAAGGCCTTTAATAGAAATAGTTTAACAGCAGTCAATATTCCAGAAGGTGTAACATCTCTAGGAGAGGCTGCTTTTCGAGGAAATAAACTAGAGACAGTCATTTTTCCGAGTACGCTACAGACAATGGGGGATTATGTCTTTACAGCTAATAAACTAAAGGAAATCGAATTACCAGATAGCTTGACAGACATGGGTATATGGGCATTTAGATACAATAAGTTAGAAAGCATTAAATTTCCAAAAAATTTAAGCGAAATACCTGGATTGGCTTTTGAAGACAATCAATTAACATCAATAGAAATCCCAGATTTTGTGGAAGTGGTTCGCATTAAAGCTTTTAATGAAAATCCATTAGAAGAAGTTATTATCTATAACGAAAACTTACAATTAGGTGAGAACGTTTTTGCTCACGAAACCAGAGATCCACAAGATGTTGTCATCAAAGGGTATGAAGGTTCAACGGCCGAAACATATGCAACAGCTAATAATCACAACTTTGATCCATTTATAGAAATGCCAGATGAAAACTTAAAACAGGTAATTAATTTGAGGCTAGGAAAAACTACTACTTCCGAATTAACAGCGACTGATTTAGAGAGGTTAACAGAACTAAATGTATATCGAGCAGACATTAGTGATTTAACAGGCTTACAATATGCAACAAATTTAACCAGATTAAGTCTTGAGTCTAATGATATTAAAGATATATCCGTACTTGAAAACTTAACAAATTTAGAAGAGTTAAATCTTGGGGATAATGATATTGGTAATCTATCATCATTAAGAAGCTTAATAAACTTAAATTTCCTATTCCTTTATGAGAATCAAATTAGT
>DKGO01000187.1 GCA_002453315.1 Caryophanales bacterium UBA6768
GATGGTGATGAATTTCCAACGTAAGAGTTCCCTTGCGTCGGGATTTAATGATGGCGCTGTTGAAATTACAACGTGAGAGGTCCCCTTATAGCTATAGCTTCCAGAAAGTCCTGATTCTCCTACCGTGAGAAGATCCCCCATAAGTCGTTTGGGTTCCCTTCCCGGTCGAAACAGGGAGGAGAAGTCATCCGAGATTCATTTCATTTGAACCCCTAAAGTAGGGGTCTTTTAAAAAAAATGAAGGAATTTAGCTTTAATTGTCGAATACTATTAATGAGGAGGGATATATGATTGCAAATTGCGATAAATGAACAAGGGAAAGAAATATTAATTGCATCACAAAGTAGCAAGCAAATAAATGATTTAAGACAAGAAAAATTTATTTGTCCTCACTGTTTTGAACGGGTGATTATTAGGGCAGGTCCTAAAACAATTCCCCATTTTTCTCATCAGCGACTTTCAAATTGTACATCCCATAAAGGAGAGAGTGACTATCACGAACGGGGAAAACTCCTAATGTATCAATGGTTGAAACGACAACAATTATCTGTCCAACTTGAACCATATCTCCAAGAGATAAAACAAATCCCAGATATTCTGTTGACAATAAATAATAAAAATATCGCCATTGAATTTCAGTGCTCTAAAATTTCCCCAGAAATTATTAACAAACGGAATCAAGGCTATCAACAATTAAAAATTACCCCTATATGGATATTGGGTGCGAAATTATTAAAAAGATACAATCATAAACAATTTAAAATTGATTTTTTCACCTCACATTTTATCCACAGATTTCCCAAGCTTCCCCAGAACATATTATTTTACTTTTGCCCTCATACGGAACAATTCCAAATTATCAACCATCTATATTTTGTTAGCCCTAATCGAGCAATTGCCAAGTTGAAAATAAAAAAGCTGCCATCCACCGCTTTTACTAATCTATTCGATTTTTCCCCACTGAACCAAAGGAAACTATTTACCATTTGGTTGGAGGAGAAACAACGTTTTCGACTAAATTATTCTAAAATGAGTAGAAATGAATTAAACTGGCAAAAGTGGTTATATGACCGTGGATTATTTAAAGAAAACTTACCATCTTATATTTATTTACCAACGACCTCACAATATTTATTTAAAGTCCCCCCATGGCAATGGCAGACAAAATTAATCATCCTTATCATTGATCCACTACCGGTTGGGGGTTCCTTTACACTCGAGCATTTGACAAAGCTATTTAACCAGCAAATGTATCATAGGAAACAATTTCCTTTAATCAGAACGAATCACCATCCTATAAAAGAATATTTACGTTATTTAATTTCCATTGATTTAATCAATGAGATATCCGGAAATCATTATATAAAAAAGCAACAAATTCAATTTTATCAAAATATTGAAGAAGCTATTTTTGAAGATAAGCGATTAATCGATTATTTGAAAAGATTCATGTAAAATAAAGGATGAATTGTTAAAGGAACTGACATAATAAAGAATAGAATAAGAAAGAAAGGTATGATATTAGTGGATAAAATGACTACAGATATTCCCAAACGGGATGAAGTACCAAAAGAACTTACATGGGACTTAGAGGCCATATTTGAAACGGACCAGTTGTGGGAAGATGAATATGCTACTTTACAATCCGATATCCCTAAACTAACACAATATCAAGGGAAGCTAGGAGAATCTGCTGACCAGTTATACGCATTATTGCAATATCAGGATAATATTTCGGAAAGAATAGGCAAACTTTATACTTATGCACATATGCGAAATGATGAGGATACAACGAACCCAACATATCAAGCAATGAATCAAAAAGCCGAGAGTATATTAACAGTAGCATCGAGCCATATGAGCTATATCGTTCCAGAAATTTTACAAATTGATGAGGATCGAATTGATGCTTTTTTACAAGAGAAAGAGGAACTGCAATTATATGGAAAAACTTTAGATGAAATTTTGCGGCAACGGGCCCATGTTTTAAGTGAAAAAGAGGAATTGTTATTGTCCGAAGCATCCGAGCCATTATCATCCCCATCACAAATTTTTGGCATGTTAAATAATGCGGATTTAAAATTTCCGAACATAAAAAATGAAGACGGGGAAGAGGTGGCCTTAACCCACGGTAGATACATCCAATTTATGGAGTCAAAAAATAGGCAAGTAAGAAAAGATGCATTCAATAAAATGTATGATACATTCGGACAGTTTAAAAATACATTTGCAACGACTTTAAATGGGAATATTAAACGGGGTAACTTTTATGCAAAAGTACGAAAATATGAATCAGCCAGACAAGCTGCCTTGGATAAGAACAATATTCCAGAAACAGTTTACGATCATTTAGTAGAGGCCATTAATAACAAGTTACCATTGTTGCAACGATATACAACCCTTCGAAAAGAAATTTTAAATGTCGATGATTTGCATATGTATGATTTGTACACTCCATTAGTGAAAGATGTCGATATGAAAATTTCTTACGATGAGGCAAAAGGCATTGTTTTAAAAAGTTTAGCCCCTCTAGGGGAGGAATATGTCAATATCGTAAAGGAAGCCTTTGATAATCGTTGGATTGATGTCATCGAGAATAAAGGAAAAAGAAGTGGTGCCTATTCCTCCGGAGCATACGGTACAAATCCTTATATATTGTTGAATTGGCAAAATAATGTCAATAACTTATATACGTTGATACATGAATTAGGTCATTCCGTCCATAGCTATTATACGCGTAAACATCAGCCATTTCGTTACGGTAATTACTCCATTTTTGTTGCGGAAGTTGCCTCTACTTGTAATGAAAATTTGTTAAGTGAATATTTATTAAATACGTTAGAAGATGATCGCCAACGATTGTATATATTAAATCATTATTTAGAAGGGTTTCGGGCGACAGTTTTCCGTCAAACAATGTTTGCAGAATTTGAACATGATATTCATCAGAGAGCACAGCAAGGAGAACCATTAACAGCTGAAAGTTTAACGGGACTTTACTACGATTTAAACAAAAAATATTTTGGGGACAATATGATAATTGATGAAGCAATAGGATTAGAATGGGCAAGAATTCCCCATTTTTATATGAATTATTATGTATACCAATATGCTACTGGTTTTGCAGCTGCGACAACCTTATCAAAGCAAATATTAAATGAAAAGGAAGTAGCGGTAAATCGCTACAAGGAGTTTTTGAAAGCGGGGAGTAGTGATTATCCAATTGAAGTGTTGAAAAAGGCCGGCGTTGATATGACAACTAAAGATGCAGTCACCGATGCCTTAGAAGTATTTGCTGATAAACTAAATAAATTTGAAAAGTTAATTTTAAAGGAGTAAAAGTCAGTTTCATTATTTTCAAGAGAGGGAAGAGAAATTGCAACCGAAATAATTATTTAAAACTTTGTAACGCAAGTGGAGATAACATATAAGTTAATTGAAATGGGGGAAATGATTTTGCGAGCATTTGTAGTAGAGCAAGGAAAATTACAGTTAAAAGAAATGCCCGAACCCGAAGCAAAAAATGGGGAAGTGATTGTTCGTCTAAAAGTAGCGGGATTAAATAGGCGAGATCTTTATATAAAAAAGCGCTGGGAAAATAAATCGGAGGCACTTATATTAGGTTCCGATGGCGCTGGAACCATTGAATCTATTGGGAAAGGTGTAACACAATTCCAAATTGGGGATGAAGTTATGATTAATCCCTCGCTGAATTGGGATAAAAATAGTAATGCTCCTCCAGAGGGATTTGATATTTTAGGGATGCCAGAAAATGGGACCTTTGCTGAAAAAATTGCACTACCAGTTAGACAGGTGGAGCGTATACCGCACCATTTTACATGGGAGGAGGCGGGAGTGTTTGTTTTATCCGCATTAACTGGATATCGGGCGTTGTTTACAAAAGGTAACGTGCAAAAAGGGGATACTGTTTTTATCCCCGGGGTTGGTAGCGGGGTTGCTACATATATGGTTCAATTTGCGAATGCGATCGGGGCTAAAGTGATTGTTAGTTCGAGAGAGGAACATAAAAAAAATAAAGCCTTAGAAATAGGTGCAACGATAGTAATTGATACGAATAGTGATTGGGAACATGTATTGGCCGATGAATCAATTGATCTTGTCATTGATAGTGTTGGAGGAGCCACTTTTAATCGTTCATTAAAAGTATTAAATAAAGGTGGTAGAATCGTTACCTTCGGTGCAACGACAGATGATATTGTGTCACTTAATTTACGTCAATTTTTTTATGGTCAGTATCAATTATTCGGCTCAACAATGGGTAGCCGCGATGAATTGAAAGACTTAATCACATTAATGGAAAAGTATGCCCTAAAGCCGATTGTGGGGAAATCATTCACACTTAATCATATCCAAACAGCATTTAATTATTTGGAAAATAGTGAGCAATTTGGAAAAATAGCTATTACAATGGAATAACCATAAAACCTACCATTTTGGTACTATATATTCCAGAGTTGATATTTATGGAAATAGCACTAGATAGGCAGGTTTTTTGTTTACATAAATAGACGATTATATGAATGAATTAAGAGTCTTTTTTCCATGGTGGGTCCCCATATTCATGTAATTTTCGATTAATTTTAAAAACAGTATATGGAACCGCAAATGCTAAAATAGTACAAATAACCCTTGCTGGGTCTGTAATGCTTATTAAAAATAGCTGTTTCAACACTTTCTGACACTTCCTCAATCTGTTTTTGTCGATGTTCCAATCGAGTATATTTCAGTAATTACTTCTATATCAAAACTTGCCTTAGAGAAATAATTTTCTCCTTCTTCCCAATTATCCTTTATTTGTTTCCATGTGCGATAATCCTTTGATGCTATTCTTTCCCATATATTTAAAATATCTGTGTTAAGCTCCTTTTGGCCTTTTTCAACAACTTGTTCAATAGAACCTTTCATATAATCTGATAAAGCATTCTCCACTTCCTTAAGTATTTTTTGGTTTCGTAAATTTAGCTCCCCAAAAGTTTCTTTTAATGAACCAATTATTTTAACATTTACTTTTACTTTAATGTTGTCAATGTCTGATGGATCGACAGATATATTGTTTTCGATTCGAATAATTTCAAATGACATTGCTTTATCTTTATATTTAAATTTAATCACTTCTTCAACTGGTTTACGCGAAGCTATTTCAATCCCTTGCATTTCACGTGGAGTTAATTTCCCAACTAGTTTTTCCTTGGGGCCATTAAAGGCAACACCAGAATTGTAAAGGAGTGTTTCACCTACCTCTAGTAAAGGTATTACAAAACTTTTTTTACCTAAATGGGCTTCCTCAATATCACCGATGGACATTGCCTCGAGATATCCAAAGTTTTTGTTACTTTGTTCTAGTAGTTTATTTAGATGGATTGCTGGGAGTTTTTCTTCAGGTGTAGTGTATTCTAATATTTTTTTTGCGTCATTTCCTTTAGCAACGATTATTTTAATACCACGTCTCATTTTCACATCCCGAATAAATGTATCCAGTAGCTTTGGAAATGCATGATCTGTCCGGGCGATTTTCTCCGAAACAATGATTACTTTTAAATGTTCGAAATAAGGCACTTTACTCGTTTTTGATGCGATGCTTTCATTAATATGATAAATGTTTATACCATTTGCAGTAATATTTAAAAATGGTTCTTCATTACCTCCATTCCCTTTGGAAAATGACCCAATACCTGCTGGAATGACTAGCTGATTAGTTACCTTATAGATATCCTCATTGTCCGTATTTTCATTCAAATCTATTGCAATCCCAATGACAAATCCCCTATCCTCAATATTTAATGTATCCCAACAACCTGTTAACAAAAGTGCAGTACAGCAAAATAATAGGATGAATTTGTTATGGCTTTTCATGATATGATACCCCTCGTATTTTAACCATTAAAAAAAGGCTAATAATAATGAAACAAACAAAAAATGTATGGATTTGACCAATAAAAGTGCCTATTTTAAAGGAAAGATTAACCTGTTGGGGAAACATGGCCAAATAAAAAATAATGGGGGATAAGGTGAAAATGACAATTTGTTTATTTGCCTTTTTAAAAACAGAGCATATCAAAATGACAATGATATCTAACATCATGACCGCAGTATTAAAAAAGGCCATGATCCAAATGGTAAACACAAACGCATCAACTCTTTCAAATATTGCACCTGGTATATCAACCCTTTTTGCTGCCTCAATTGTAGGGTATAATAAATTCCCGGTTGTCAAATTTCCGAACATGGCAATACACATAAAAAAGACTCCTATGTAAACGATTGTTGGAATGCTCATGCCAATGATAATCGTTTTAGAAAGATTTTTTGGTTTATAAATTAGATAAGTGTAGAACAAAACAATTGAGAAGCCCCCAAATGCGTTAAATGACTTATTTATACCTTTTAAATATCCTTTTATATCAGTTTTGAATAGGGGTAATATATTTTGTAACTCGTAATATTTAAAATTGAAAAAACTAACTATAAGAAACACTAATAAAATAAGCGGTAAAAATAACATGTTTAACCGAAAAAGCCCAACCCTAGACCCTGAAACAGCATAAACAATGACTAGTAAGAAAATTAACCCGATTGCCTCCATTGGTGTTTGGACGAACATATACCGCTGTGTAACAAAAGAAACAAGACTAACTGAATAGGATAAAATCATAAGAAAGGAAAGGGAAAGGACAAATATAAACATGATAGCAATAGGTTTTGTGACAAGATGACTTGAATAATCATAAAAAGATTTATTGGGAAAAGAGGTCGCAACCTTTAATCCTAATAAAGCAAATACAGTAAATAGGATTCCAGAAATTAAAATGGAGATCCAGCCGTCACTGGAAAGTGTTGCATTTGCTATTTGTGCTGGTAATGTTAATACTGCAACCCCTATAACGATAGAAGGAAATGCAAACATGAATTCATTTTCATCGATGTGTTCATCGCTATACCTAAATGGTTGCATTTTGAACCTCCTTATTAACCCTGGGATTTATCATCTTCTGTCTTTAAATATACTGGACGTCTGTCAATTTTTGTAAGTGGAAACCTGATAATTACATCATTCCAGTCCTTTTTAAAGAAAGGTGCAAATGGTGTTGAATAGGGAACTCCAAAGCTCTTTAAGTTGACAAAATGAATATTAACCATAATATAAGCGAGAATGAGTCCATATAGTCCAAATGCCCCTGCTGCAAACATAAAGCCAAAGCGGGTAATTCTAAAACCGATTGCAACACTATAGGCAGGAACCGCGAAATTGGCAATGGTCGTTAGTGCTATTACAATGACCATGATGGGACTAACTATCCCCGCTTGTACAGCCGCTTCACCTATCACTAATCCACCAACAATTCCTATCGTTTGTCCAATCGTTTGTGGCAGTCTTGCACCTGCCTCTTGCAGTAATTCAAACGTGGCAACCATTAAAAAAGCCTCTACCACGGGTGGAAAAGGAACGCCCTCTCTTGTTCCAGCTATTGAGAAGACAAGTTCTGACGGAACCATTCCCGGGTGAAATGAAATGAGGGCAATATATATTGCTGGCAAAAAAACCGATATAAAAGCACCGAAATAACGTAATATTCTTAATAAACTACCAATCGTCCACCGTTCATAATAATCTTCAGGGGATTGTAATACATTAGCAAAAACCGCTGGAGCAATCAATACAAAAGGTGTACCATCAAGGATAATAGCAAATTTTCCTTGCATAATGGAAGTTGTTACTTTATCCGGCCTTTCTGAATGTAATATTTGTGGAAATGGGGAAAGAAAACTATCTTCAATCCATTCCTCGATGTATCCTGATTCTGGGACAATATCAATGTCTATCGTCTTCAATCGCCTATCCAATTCATCTATAAGTGGTGGGTGTACAATACCTTCCACGTAGGCAACTACTAAATGACTTTTACTTCTCCTACCTATTGTATATGTTTTAAAGCGTAAATTCGGATCACGTACATTTCTTCTAATTAGCGCTAAATTTGTTTGAATATTTTCGACAAACCCATCACGTGGACCCCTAATTAAGGTTTCGGTAACTGGCTCTTCAATTTGTCGGAAATTTCCACCAATTGTATTAATGGTTAAACATTGTTCCATACCATCTACGAAAAATATCGTCTTACCGGATAATAAAGAGTTGGTTACTTCATTGAAATTACTTTCTTTTTGTACATCATTTACAGCAATAAGTTTATGAAAGATAAACTCAAATAAATCAACAGAATTTTGTGGTAGGTTCCTTTCCATTTCTAAGTTATTTAAAATACTCTGCTCTGTTGTGACTGGATCAATAATACCTTCAAAAAATATTGTGGCAATTTTTATATTAGATTCGCCTATTTGTAAAATTCTTATTTTCAAATCATCTGGTTGGTCCAATAGTTGGGTTAAATTATCAATGTTAGTTTGTAACGTTTTGCTGACAGATAATTTCTTAAAAGTGTTTTCCTTTGTTTTACCCCGGGTAACAATCTTTTCCCTTGACCTCCCATTATTAAAAAAAGAACGAAACATAAGTTATCCACCTAATTCATTTTCTATAGTCATCTTCTTTTTCCCAACTATAGAAGAAAATATACATGACAGCACTATATGGCATATTTTTGTATAGAATTCCAGTTTTGTGGAAAATTATGTGCAAGAAGTTATGATTGATTTTGATGAAATTGATAAAACAATTTACGACAGTTTTATTCATGTGTGTAAAGTTTTAGCGGAGGGTCAATGTCATTGGTTTTTATTGATTTGATTAAACGAACCTTAAAGGGAAAGGAACAATTTTATGGAGCGAAAAATTGATATATTTGATGATTTAAAGTGTGGGGAGGTTTCCCATATTTGGATGAGTTACCAATATGAATCATTACATTTTTGTGGTATAACCTTTTTTTTGCAACATGTTGATGATGATCCTATTAGGGAAATTTTAGAAGAAGGATTATTATTGACAAGAAAACGGATGGTTCAAATGGAGCAATTATTTACGGAGTACAAGCAGTTATTACCGAAAGGATTTGCTGTAGACAGTGATGTAAATTTACTTGCTCCACGATTATTTTCGGATGTTTTGTACTTACATTATATTATGTATACCGTTCAATTGGAGCTAATCAATTATACGTTAGCGTATAGGGATGCAATGAATGATGATGTGTTACATTTTTATCATCAGGTTATTACTGATAGTATAAATTTAGAATTTAAGGCAAAAAATTTAGCTAAGGAAAAAGGTATTTACATTCCAACACCGACAATTCCAAAACAACTACAAAATGAGCTAGTAAAAAAGGAAACCTTTCTCGCCGGATGGTTTGGTGATAAGCGACCATTACTTGGTACTGAAATTGCCCAACTAGTGATGCATTCTAAAAGAAATGCCCTCGGTCATGCCGTGATAACTGCATTTAGTCAAGTTGCCAAGTCAAAAGAAGTCAGGAAGTTTTTTGAGCGAGGGAGTGGGATTGCAAAAAAACATTTAGAAGTTTTTACTTCAAAACTACATGAAGATTCTTTACCAAACTCGGCAACCCTATTAACAACTGAAGTAACTGATTCGACTGAGTCCCCATTTTCCGATAAATTGATGACTATCCTTATTACTAGTTTAATTGCTGCTGGGATGGGTGGCTATGGTTTATCGCTATCAATGAGTCCACGACGGGATTTAAGTTTAGAATATACCCGTTTAATGGCTGAAATCGCCACATATTCAGATGATGGAGCTGAATTATTAATTAAAAATGGTTGGATGGAAAAGCCACCAATGGCTGCGGATCGAAAAGATTTGGCGAAATAGGGTGGTGTGATGGATACTTTCAAAAGGGATAAAAAGGCAGAGGTACTTTTATGGAGCATTGCGCTACCGGGTTTTGGTCAATTTTTAAATCAGCAATATGTAAAAGGGATTGTTCTCATTATTTTGGAAGTAATTATTAATGTAAAAGGACAAGTTAATTTAGTAATTATGCAAAGTTTTCTTGGACAGATCTCATCTGCAATCAATGAAGCAAATTATCTATGGTTAATGTTTTATCCGTGTGTATATTTATTTGCTATTTGGGATGCATATCGGGATGCCGGAGGTGATGTTAAATATTTATTTATTCCATTTGTGTTTTCAGCCTACATAGGTACCATTGGGGTAATATATTCCTCCCAGCTAACTATATTTAATTATTTAATTGGCCCTGTCTTTTTACCGATTATTGGGATGGTGTTAGGTTTTTTCATTGGGTATATGTTAAGGAAATTAATTATTTGAGTCCCATATTATGAATTTGGCAAAATTAGAGCATAAAACGTGGTAAGATACTTTTTAACAGAAATAGTTTATGAAACTTACTTATCAATTTTGTGCCGAAATAATAATCTAACACATACATTGAGAGGAAATAAAAAGTTGAAAAACTGTAGAAGTGACCCACAACAATAATGTGAACAAATGAAAGTGCCTTAGGTTGTAATGAATAATTGCTGATCATTCCCGCTTTGAATGTGAATTGCCTAAAGCCGTAATGAGTAATGGCTAATTACTCCCGCTTTGAATGTGGATTGCTTAAAGCTGCAATGAGTAAAAATGAAACACAATCAGCTGTCAAATGCTCTACGTTAAATATTTAAATATGGGGCAACCCCGGCAATTAATTTTTCTACTTTAGTTGCATTGTTTTGATATAATTGTTTAGATTGAGGGTTGTTTGTTTCGAGTGCAAACAATTCTAAATCGGCCTGAATTTTTTTAAGGGTAGCTAATAAAAGGGGCTTCTCCGTAGGTGATGGAACTTTAATTTTATCATCATATAAATCAACGGATAATTGTCCGTCACTGTCTACCTGACCTAAAAAGACATTTTCAATAGTGACATTCATTTTTTGTAATTCTAAGTTGAGCCAATTCGGATTTAACGAAAGATTTGCTAACGACTCTAAAATAATAGTACCATCCATGATGACAGTTTGAGGTTCCTTTTTAGGTGGCATTTTGACGTTTAAGTCTTTAGCTGTTATTGGTGTAGAGTCTGTTTTAGGTAACACCGTTAATTCCCCAGTAGGCTCTAATAAAGCAAATTCAACATCTGCAACCTCAAAAATATTTTTTGACCGCAAATGATATAATAAGTCCTCTGTCGTAAATCGCTCCTTTTTCATATTATCTTCCATTATTTTACCGTCTTTAATGATAACGGTACTCCTACCTTCAATAAAATTCCGAATGGTTTTACTTTTTAAAGATAAAAAGTCGAAGGCAAAAGGAACAATAAACCAGACAAAAATAGCCATTACTCCATAAAAGTAGTTTATACTTGTCTCAAGGGAAATGAGTGCAACAACACTTCCTAAAACAAATCCTGTAATATAATCAAATATACTCAGTTGGCGGATTCTTTTTTTTCCTAACCATTTCGTAACAAAAAACAATATAATGACTAATGAGAATGATCTTAATAAAATTTGTAGCCAATCAGCCATTTTCAAACACCCCTTTCCTTAATTTTTATATTGTGGTTCCTCAAGTGATAAAAATTGGATTTGTTTATACAAATCACTTTTCACCTCTTCAAGAACAATTTGGGCATTTTTATAAGCCTGTTGTGATTCGGAATTTACTGACTTTTGTACTAACATTTGTAATGTCGCCTCAGCACTTTTAATTGAAAAATAGCAACTTTTCACATTGGCTCCGACAGTCATTTACATTTCACCCCTTAGCCTTTTGGTTTAAATAAAAGTGCCCCAATAACTCCAAAAATAATTGCAGCAGATATTCCCGCACTTGTGACCTCAAAAATGCCGGTAATGACTCCAATTAATCCATGTGCATCAGCTTCTTTTAGAGCACCATGTGTTAAGGAACTTCCGAAACTTGTTATTGGAACCGTTGCACCTGCACCTGCAAAATAAGTTAACGGTTTATAAAGTCCAAGACCCTCTAAAATAGCTCCTAATATAACGAGTGTTGTCAACGTATGTGCGGGTGTCATTTTAAAAACATCAAACATAATTTGTCCAATGACACAAATGATGCCACCGACGATAAAGGCCCATAAAAACATCATTAGTTGTCACCCCTTGTTTCGATAGAAACTGCATGTGCAATACATGGTATTGTTTGTTTTTGTTGAATGCTTAATGGAGAATGTAAGGATCCCGTTGCAACAAATAATATGCGCTTTAATTTTCCTTCTTTCATTTTATTTAAAAAATATCCATAAGTAACAATCGCAGAACAAGCAGCACCACTTGCCCCCGCTTGAACGGGTTGTGTATCATGGTAGAGAGTAAGTCCACAATCAACATATTGTTTTTCATTAAGTTGAATACCCTGCTTCAGTAACAAATCATAGGATGCTTCATGACCAATTTTGCCCAAATCGCCGGTAATAATAAGATCATAATATGAAGGCTCAACTTGCCGGTCTTTTAAATGTTGTGTAATTGTTTCGGTAGCAGCTGGTGCCATTGCACCGCCCATGTTAAATGGATCCGTGAGGCCCATATCAACAACTTTACCAATCGTTGCCGTTGTAATTATTGGTCCATCCCCTTGTTTGGCTACGATGACACTTCCAGCACCTGTTGCAGTCCATTGTGCTGTCGGTGGCTTTTGCCCTCCATATTCGGTTGGATAGCGAAATTGCCGTTCAGCAGCTGAATGATGGCTTGATGATCCACTCAAGATATAATTTGCACCGTGATTATCAATAATAAGGGCAGACAAAGCTAAACTCTCTGTCGAAGTAGCACAGGCACTAAACAGTCCTATGTAAGGAGTTCCAATTGTTTTTGCGGCAAAAGTTGTTGGTGTAATTTGATAAGTTAAGTCACCACTTATAAAATAATCAATTTTTTCTTTATCAAGATTTGCTTTTTTAATAGCAATATCATTCGCTTCCTCCATCATTCGTTGTTGTGCTTGTTCAAACGAATCTTGATTCAGCCAAGTATCGTCATGTAATATATCAAAGTCTTTTGAAATTTTTCCTTTGGCTTCAAATGGCCCACCGACTACCCCAGATGAAATAATCGTAGGATTATTGGAAAAAGCCCATGTTTGATGGCCAATTTTCATGTAATCACCTCATGAACCTATTAGCTGTTTAAAGATAGTTTTAATTAAAGCAATGATAAAAGCTGAAAATACCCCATATACAATTACTGGTCCGGCAAGCTTCAACAGATTCATCCCAACACCCAATATAAATCCTTCCGTTCGATGTTCAATACCTGATGAAATAACCGCATTTGCAAATCCAGTAACAGGTACAGCTGTTCCGGCACCAGAAAATTGGCCAATATGGTCATAAATGCCAAATCCAGTTAAAAACATTGTTAAAATAACCAATGTCGCCACCGTTGGATTTCCAACTGTTTGTTCAGTGAAATTAAAAAAATAAATATAGAAGGTGGCAATAAGTTGTCCAATACAACAAATTAATCCTCCTACAAGAAAGGCTTTTATACAATTTTTAAAAATTGGACGCCTAATTTCACGGTTTTTTTGAATATCCTGATAATGCTGTGCCTCGGGTGGTAATTGTTGTTTCTTTTTTTTATTCAAAAAATTCCCTCTTTCTTCCATTCGTAATTTAAGTTTGTTCCTTAGACAGCTTTTTAATATGTGACATTTTCTCTTTTAATTGATCTTTTGGAACATGTTGTTTTTGCATGGATTTTTCTATCTTTTTTAATTCGATCATTATTTTTTTGTCAGTTGACAGTGTGACAGTTTTTTTAGGGAAGTGTTTAATTAATTCTTTTTCTAACTTTTTTTCAATTTTCTTTAAACGAAATCTAGAAAATGGCTTCACATCAATAGCGGCAATGATATTGTTTTGATCATTAACGACAGTAGCCCCTGTGACCTCCTTATGATCAATAAGTACTTCTTTTGCCTTATTCGATATGTTTTGATTGATATTGGAGTGATCAGTATTGGTGATGAAATCAACATTTTGTTGTTTAACTTCGTTGCTACTTTTATTCATGCAACCAATGGATGTTAATAAGGGGATTATCATAAATATTAGTAAAAATTTTTTCATATTTTCACCTATTTTTAATATTGTGGTTCCTCCTGCTCAATTTCTTGAACCCTTGGTTCAACTTGTTGTAACACTTGTTTTGTTTGCATTGCAGCATCTTCGTAAAGTTTTTGTGCGCGCTTATTTTCCGTTTGTAATGCGAATTGCTCAAAGCTGGCTTGGACACTTTTTAAACTGGCGATTGCCTGTTTCACTTGAGTACCAACAGTCATATTAATTACCTCCTTTGGGTCTACTTTCTTTGCTATATATAGTTAGTTTTTTGGATTTTTTTATACACAAAAACCTTTCCTATTATTGCCAAAGGTATAAACGATCAAAGAGTTTCTTGAAAATTTCCTGGGATATAAATTGTAAAAGGGGCTTTTTTTGATTGTGTTCACGGTATGATATAATGGACAAAGGAGGAGAGTCGGTTGAAGACGTTTAAATTAAAAGGCTTAGAAATATTAGAAAATGAAAGTCACGATATTGAACAAAAAAAATTTGATTTACTTGATGGTCTTGTCATTAATCGCGAAGATAAATACGGTTGGTTAATCGAGGCCTATATGGATGGAAGTAATTATGAGTTTTTTACTGCTTTTGATAAGAATGATGAATTTATGATAAAAGTTAAAATTACCCGAGAGACGAATGAACCAGCATTTTTTGTCACAAATATTGTTAGTGTTGATAAAATAGGCGAAGGTAACATGAACGTTATTTTCCAAGGGAAAATTGTCGATCAGAAGAAAAGCCGAATTGAGGAAATGTTACAAAAAATTATTGAAGAAGGGTACCAGGGAGAATCATTACTGAAAAAGTTTAAAGAGTTAATTTAGCATATGGAAGACGACCGATTATTGGTCGTTTTTTATTTCAGTGATGGTGGGATTTTTACAAAGTGGATATTGTCGTCGGGACATTTTTTCCTGGTCATCATTAAGGAATAGGGGATAATCGTGCCCTTCCCAATGTAAAATTGATGTAGAAGGTAAGGAATAGGGGATAATCGTGCCCTTCTCAGTGTAAAATTGACGTAGAAGGT
>DKGO01000182.1 GCA_002453315.1 Caryophanales bacterium UBA6768
TCATAATTTAACTCAAATAAATGATTTGTAACTAGAACTTTCTCAACTGTCATTGGCCCCAATGCATCTGGTGTCACATTCCAATTTCCTAAACCGACAATTAGCCCTTTATCTTCTTTTGAAATGTTACTTTTTTTCATCAACTTTTTAAGTTCTTTCGTCAATATATCTACAGCATCTGCTTGTTTTTTTGTATCCTGCTTTTTAACTCCATCAGCAAAAATTGTAATATAGGTACCACTTTTTTTATTTAATTTCTTTTCTCCTTCTTTTAAAATATCTATATTAGTTACTTTAATTCCTTTTTTCGTATAATTTTTAGTTTTGACTCCTTCAATTGCCTTTTGTTCACTTTCCTCTTTGACATACATTTCTCTTACTTCAACTGCTAGATCTGTCCGAACATTTTTTTGATTCATTTCAAATTACTCCTTTAAATTGATTGTTTCTACTTATTTTGTTCGAATAAGTTAAAATGATGTATCATTTGCGTACAATCGCCTTTTTTGTTATTATATTTCTGTCCATATTATGTAGAATAATGTATTGACAAATGATAAATGTGTTTCCTGAATCACTTAGACGTAATGCTTGCTTTTTAGGAGGTGAATCAATTGGCAAATTTAAAAACAGCAAAGAAACGCGTATTAATTAATGAAAAGAAACGTGAGCAAAACAAAACGATTAAATCAGATATGAGAACCCATATTAAACGTGTAGAACATTTCATTGAAGCAAATGACCTAGAAAATGCAACAGCTTCATTTAAAAAATCATCTCAAATAATAGACAAAGCAATTCAAAAAAAGGTAATCCACAAAAATACTGGCAATCGTTACAAAAAAAGATTGGCACATAAATTAAAACAAATTAGTGCATAAAAAATGCGATCCTACTTCTAGGATCGCATTTTTATCTTTCTATTATCTATTTTTCATGATGAATCAATTGATATAAAAGTAATTCAAATGCTATGTGCATATTCATTTCGCCGCGTTTTATTTTACTATCAGTTGCCGTAAGTTCTCGGATAATTAACTCTAATTCCTCACTGCTAAATTGATTACTTCGTTTAAGCGCTAACTGTACAACATATGGGTGTAAATTCACTGTTCTTCTTATTTGCTCTTCAGATAAATTTTTCCGTCTCAGTAACTTCACTTGATAAATAGTTCTAAATTGAAAAGCCAACAATGCGATTAGTCCAATTGGATTACCGTCGATTTTAATTAAATCACTATAAATTGATAGTGCCTTGGGTAAATTTTTGTTTAAAACTACATCCACTAATTGTAAGGCATTCGTCTCCATGGAAGGGGAAATTAATTGTAATATAATCTCTGATGTCACTTTTTCATTCTTATCAATATGTAGAGCAATTTTTTTTATTTCATTTTCTAAAATATACAGATTAGTTCCTAGCTCTGATTCTAATAATAATACAGCATCTTCTTCAATCATTAATTGATATTGTTTAGCAAAATGGTGAATCCATCGTTTCACTTCATATTCTTTAATTGGTTGACAATCAACTACTGTATGTTTATTGATTAATTTCGTTATTTTTTTTCTTGCATCAATTTTTTCATATGGTGCAATAAATACAATTGTCGATGCCATATCATTTAAATCATTTTGTAAATAATTTTCTAAAATGGTTAAGTCGTGCTGTATGGATACTTTTTCAGGTTTAGATTGTAAAAATATTGGATTACTTACAAAAATAAGTTTATGTTCACTAAAAAATGGTAATGTTTCTGCATCAAAGACTATTTCCTGGATTGGTGTATCACGTAGATCATAATGAGTGATTTCATCAAACACTTTATCTCTTAACCTTTTTTCTATACTTTGTTTAAATCGATCAATTAAATAATATTCTTCTCCTAGCAATAAATAAACGTTATCAATTTTATTTTGCTTTAATTTTTTTAACGCATAATTGACATCAATCATGACAATGAACTCCCTTATTTAAATTCCCATTATATTAATCATAGCAAATATAGAAAATATTTGATATAATTTGGATGAATTAGAACACTAATAAATAAATGAAAGAAGTATGTAAATATTAGCATTACTATTGACTTTAGCCTATAATAGTGATAGTTACGGGAGGGATTTTAAATGAATGAATTTGAAAAGGATCCAAATGATAAAGGAAATGATATCGTACATGCCGTAAAAGGTTTTACATTTTCCTTTTTGTTTTTTGCTTTTATCTTTGCACTCGGAGTAGTAATTAGTACTATTAATTAAAATAATATTATTGTCACAAACATATAAAGTACTGCTGTCAATTTCGCAGTGCTTTATTTACTTTTTATAACTTATGAGTTAATCGGGTCGATGGTGAAAATGATGGGAATAAACGATATTGTTATATATATAGTGACTGGTTTTTTAGTTTTAGGGGCAATTGACAGGGTGCTTGGAAATAAACTAGGATACGGAGAACATTTTACCGATGGGTTTAAAGCAATGGCTCCTTTAACACTGTCGATGGTTGGTATTATTTCATTGGCCCCAGTAATAGCCTCAGTGTTAACACCGATCATCTCTCCTGTATATCATTTTATTGGGGCTGATCCCGCCGCCTTTGCCAACACTATTTTGGCTATCGATATGGGAGGATATTCACTGGCACAGGAGATGGCAGATTCACCGGAGGCTGCTTTATTTTCTTGGGTTTTCTTAGGAACCTTAATGGGGCCAACATTAGTGTTTACCATTCCTGTTGCACTTGGAATTATTCAGAAAGAAGATCGTAGATATTTAGCTAAAGGTGTTTTGTTAGGTTTAGTGACAATTCCAATTGGAGCGGTTGTCGGTGGACTTATTGCTAAATTTAATATTGATATGATTCTTATCAATTTACTACCAACATTTCTTCTATCCCTAATAATTGTTATGGGACTGTGGATAATTCCTGAAAAAATGATTATAGGATTTGCTTATTTTGGTAGATTTATTGAAATTATAGCAATTGTTGGACTAACTGCCATTATTATTGAAACATTGACCGGTTTAGTTATCATCCCTAATATGACCCCTATTGATGAAGGGATACTTATTGTAGGATCTATTGTTATTATACTTGCGGGTGCATTTCCTATGGTGTTTTTCATTTCAAAAGTATTCACGAAACCTTTACGTTATATTGGTGACAAACTTGGAATTAATGATACATCTACAGCGGGATTAATAGCGTCAACGGCACACCTTATTCCGATGCTGTCCATCATTAAAAATATGGATAACAAAGGGAAGGTCGTTAATGTTGCTTTTGCTGTTAGTGGAGCGTCAGTTCTTGGGGCCCATTTAGGTTTTGTTGCCGGTATTCATAAAGAATTAGTTTTTGCACTCATCACAGCGAAACTAACAAGCGGTATAAGTGCTATTGTATTGGCGATTATCACGGAAAGAAAGTCAACAATATGACTAGAGGTAAAGGCCTTCCATGTTTTGGTGGGCTGCCGAACTAGGGAGTTACCTTTCATTGATTTGAAATATCACTGTAAATAATGAATAAAACTCCCATTGTTTTTACGAAAATGATATCGAACTGCCCCATGTATATCTGTCCGGTAAATTGATATATTTTCTCCCTCTAACGTTTCGATTACATCGCTATTTGGATGGTTATAGTGGTTATTTTTTCCTACTGAAATTAATGAATATGTTGGATTAATTGACCTTACAAAAGAGAGATCTGTTGACGTATTACTTCCATGATGGCCAACTTTTAATACATCGACCTGAAACGAATCCCAATTTAATAATAATTCATTTTCCGCCCTATTACCGGCATCACCAGTAAATAACCAAGTCAATCCCCCAATAGAAGTATATAATATAAGTGAATTTTCATTTACATCGTGAAAATCTACTTGTGGGGACAGAGTGTAAAACGACTGTCCATTTTTTTTAATGACCTCACCCATCTGAATTCTTTCAATATTCGCTCCTTGTTGTGTCCATTTTTCCGCAAGAACACTGTCTAAATCATAGAAATTACTTAATACAATATTTTTCACGATAAATTCTTTTATAATAAAACTTACACTTCCATAATGGTCAACATGTTCGTGACTAACAAAAATACTGTCTATTTTTTGTATTCCCCTACTTAACAAATATGGCTTTATTACTTGTTCATATGCCTTTTGTGAAATATTCTGCTGGTCGAACTGAACGGATGCTCCAGCGTCAATCATTAATACTCCTTTACGATATGGAAGCTCGATAACGAAGGCATCACCTTGGCCAATATCTAACATTGTAACTACACCTTCATTTGATAAATATGGCCGTGCCTTTAATCCTATTAAAAAAATACAAATAAGTATTGCCATTTGCATCACTCTTTTTTTATGCATTCTTTCAAAGGCAATCATCATCAATAAAAGTAACCCATAATAAATCAACGCCAAATATATAGAAAAATGTCCGACCACAAATGGATATTGTAGGTGTTGATCAATAAATGAAATTAACATTAACATTATTTGATGAGTGAGCATAAATAATTTTTCAATAAAATGAATAATAAAAGTTGGAAGGAAGAAAATACAAATTTGTAAGCAAAACATTAAAGGAATTACAATGAGGGAAAAGTAAGGGACAATCATCACATTTAAGATTATTGAAAATGGTTGAAATATATGAAAATAATTAATTTGCAGGGGGATAATAATCATTTGTGAGATAAAACTAATTTGTAGCAATTGCAATAATTTTAAATTTGTTTGTGTAATCCATCCTCTCGATAAAATAATACCGAAAGTGACAAGAAATGATAATTGGAAACCGATATGATAAATAATAAGTGGATCAAAAATAATAAATAAAATATAAATTATACTAATAATATCCGTATAATTAAACTTCCACTTTGTCTTGTGAATGATGATTGCACATATCACCATTAGGCTTGCCCGCCATACTGATGGGGCACCGCCCGCTAGAATTGCATAGACTGGTAAGAAAAATATTATTAACCATTGGGCTTTTTCTTTTGTAACTAAAGAAAATCGAATGATTAAATAATATACTATCGCGACGATGATACCAACATGTAATCCTGAAATAGCTAAAATATGTGAGAGACCCCATCTTTGAAATAATTGTATCGTCTCGTCATCTATATAACTGGAATCTCCCAAAACAAGTGCTTTCACCCATTGGCTTGTATCTGGTTGTAGTTTTATCGATATTACTTGCATTAATTGTTGTCTAATTTGATCCAGCGGTTGTAATAATGAAAATCCGTTACAACTAATTTGAGAAGGCGAGGAAATAATTAATTGGTGGGTAATCCCTTTTTTTAATAAAAATTGTTGGTAATCAAATTGACTAGGGTTTGTCGGTTTATCTGGTAGTTGAAGTTTGCCTGAGATATGACACAAGGATCCATTGTTCATTTTTATCATTTGCTCTTTAATAACATCTTGGTCCCTTAAAAACTGCACCACTTGGAATTTTTGTTTATAATCACTTGGTTGAAAGGTAAACTGTATCATTTTTTCTGATTGATTAATTGGGCTTGTTACTTTTCCATAAAATTCAGTTTGATTCATATCAACTTCTAATGCCGTTAAAGTTAATTGTGCAGTAGTTGGAACATACCAGATTGTAAAAAGTGAGATAATGACAGTCATTATGATAACGATCATTGGTACTTGTTGATACATTCGTAAGTATATCATCCATAGAAAAAATAAAATAAATAAAAAGAATGATTGGTGCCATTGAGCAACAATACATAGTGTCATGCCAAGCGCAATGATATGAAAATAACCTTTTAACATAAGATGTTCCACTCTCTAATAAGAAAGCTTTAAAATCACATCCTCTCTTTGACGTCAAGTAATCGCTTAGTGTTTATTTACTTCTATATTAACATCTGTTAAAGATATTTGGTGAATGGTAACATTGGCCTCCTCAAATAATTTTATAGCTAATTCATGATTGCGATAATCATGCTCATAATATAATTCGATTATTCCCGCTTGGATGATTTGTTTTGCACATTGTAAACAAGGGAAATGAGTCACATACATTGTCGTTCCCTCCGTTGCAACACCGAATCTGGCACACTGTAATAATGCATTTGCTTCTGCATGAACTGTTCTCACACAGTGGCCATCGACCATATAACAACCTTCATCAATGCAATGGTCACCATCAGATATACTACCGTTATAACCACTGGCAATAATGCGTCTGTTTTTCACAATGAGTGCCCCAACCATTAATCTCGAACAAGTACTGCGTAAAGAGATTAAATTTACTTGTGCAATAAAATACTGTTCCCATGAAATTCTATTCATCGTTATCCTCCTCATACCTTACTTATAATTGATTTATTTAATGGTAATATTTTCTTTAAAACTTGCAAAGGTTTTTTCACCAATTCCAGTAATATTTAACATATCTTCTAATTGCCGAAATGGTCCATGTTCTTCCCTGTAATCTATTATTGCTTCAGCTTTTTTAGGGCCAATACCATTTAATGTTGTTAATTGTTCGAGTGTTGCTCTGTTTACATTGATTTTATCTGAATCTGTAGCGGAATTAAATGAAGCGAAATCCTGATTCGTTTCATCCCCTACCATTGGTACAAAAATGACCATTTCATCGGTCACTTTTTGCGCTAAATTAATTTTTGATTCATCCGCTTCATCAGTAAAGCCTCCTGCCTTTTTAATTACATCAATGACCCTTACCGATTCATCTACTTCGTAAACTCCTGGTCGATTAACCTCACCTTTTATATCAATTTTAATTATTGCAATGCTTAAATCATCAATATTTTCTTGTTCACCGTTTAAAGTAGGGTGCATTGCCATTTCCTTAGGGTCTTCATTCACTTCAGTTATTTGATTTTTTACAATGTATAAAGCAACAATACTACTAATCACCATGAAAATGATTAAAAATAAATGACGTTTGACAAATAAAAGCAATCTTATTTTCACCTTCTTAATTGGCTCTACTAATATTTAACGTTGAAAGGGATGATTATTTAAAATACGTAACTTCTGTGATAATCTGCTTTAAAATTCCAGATGTTACACTAGTACTTGATGTTGTGAAAATAAGTATTTTTTATCAACAATAAAATTTACTAGAACATCTAATTAAATCATATTATATGGTGGTTATATCTTTTTGTAAAATACGTAAAATTAAAAAAACAATCGAGAAAAATGAATTTCTCCATTATTTTTTTGCAACTATAAAGATTCTATCGTGTTGATTTCGTATAATTGAATTTTCGGTCTTAAAATCACCATAAAAGTCAATTTTACTAAATCCACTAGTTTTTAACATTGCTTCATATTGTGCAAGTTCCCACGTCCTTTGGTCATGACTTTCTGTATACTTTTCATAATATTGATTTTTTGATTTTATAAAAAAAGTCATTTGATGAATCATATGACCGTCATGGTTACCTTTTATACAATCCCAAATATAGGCAAAATCATCTGCCACATCGGAAAAACTATGGCCGATTAATCGCTCATTCACATAGTCGATATGATGTACATCAAAAATAAAATAACCATCAATACTTAAGCTATGATAGATAGTTTTAAAAGTATCCTTAAGTTCCTCTTCATTCGTTATATAATTAATGACATCAAAAAAACTAACAAACAATTCAACATTAAAGAATCCAGATAGCTGCCGAATATCTTGTTGGAGCCAAGTAACATTTACATTTTCGGCAAATGATTTTTCTGTAGCAATCGATAACATATCTGCTGACATATCTACGCCTATCATTTGAAACCCTTGTTTAGCTAATTGAATCGTAATTTCGCCAGTTCCACACCCTAAATCGACAATTTTGTTTGTATTAATATGCTCTTTTTGTATTACATTTAGTAAAAAGTTTGTCCATTGATAATAGTCTACATGTGTCATTGCCTTATCATACATTGTTGCCATATGATGATAGGTTGTCATTTATTGTTCATCTCCAACAGTAATTTTTGTAGCATCTCCCCACAATTTTTCTAAATGATAATAGTCACGCTCTTCCTTATGAAAAACATGACAAACAATGTCACCCAAATCAATTAGTACCCAACGACCTTTCTCAAAGCCTTCCACCTTCACTGTAATCTCAGTATACTGATCCGCTACTTCCTTTACTGATTTGGCTATTGCCTGCACTTGTCTTTCATTATTACCATGGCAAATAACATAATAGTCAGCCATTGGAGTCAATTCCGTCATATTTAAAATGACACAGTTTTCCCCTTTCCTGTCCTCACATGCTTTTACAACATTTTCTAACAACACTTCATTATTTATCAAAAATATATCTCTCCTTTTCATATTGTGACAATTCATTGTATGCATCAAACGAATCGGGATAAATTTTTTCATTCCTTTGCAATAAAAATATTATGGTGTTTTTTAAGGCCTGCAAAACCGCTTGATTTAGGTTTCTTTTTGCTAATTCCCGTACTTCTTCTACCCCGGGGTAATTCCTTGCTGGCTCAATATAATCAGCAACATAAATAACTTTTTCGACAAGTCCCATATTTCTTCTAGCGGCAGTATGATAATAAATCGCATGAATGATTGAATCTTCTTTTATACCATATTTATGTTTCACTTTCATCGCAGCAACGGGCCCATGCCATAACTCCTGATTAAATTGTAACAAATCTTTTGGCAAATCGTAATAAATAATTGCTTCTTGTAAAGAATCTGATGTATCATTTTTACAATAATCATGAAAGATAGCAGCTAATTGAACTTGCCTTAAGGGGACTTGATGAATTTCAGCAAGCTTTACTGCTTCGTCATATACTCTCATTGTATGGGAAAATCGTTTTGTTGATAGCTTTTCCTTTACCTTTTCAATCGCTTCGCTTACTTCCATATAATTGGTGCTCCTTTATATAGTGATTAACCCGTTGGGGCAATAAATATCTCGTTGGTTCACGCTGCATTAATTTGCGTCTAATTTCAGTAGATGAAATATCAATGGTTGGAATTGTTATCTTGATAATTGGGTAAGTTGTAGTTAATGTATGTTTAGGTCGCATAACACCGACAAATTTTATTAATGACATTAATTGATCTATATTTTTCCAATGTGGTAAATATTCAACCATATCAGCACCTATAATAAAATAAAAATCTGTACGGGGATGGTGACCTTTTAACAATTTAATCGTATCTATCGTATATGAAATTTCGCTGTTGTAAACTTCTATCGGATTTACACTAAATTTGTCATTGTCACCTGTCGCTAAATCCAACATTTGTAACCGGTGTTCTGCTGTAGTCATTGCTTTATTTTTATGTGGTGGAATATTAGTGGGAATAAACCAAATGGCATCTAAATGAAGTGCGTATTTAACCTCATCAGCGATGATTAAATGACCTATATGTGGTGGATCAAAAGTTCCACCTAGTATACCTATTCTTTCCAAATCAATCACCTAGTCTTATTTGTTGTTTTTGTCTGGTAATATAATAGTCTTATGATCTGTTGATTCTTTATAAAGCACTATTTGTCTTCCAATGATTTGTACAGTTTCCGCCCCAGTTCCATTAGTTAATTGTTCGGCAGCTACCTCCTTTTTTAAGGGGCAATTTTGTAATACAGTTATTTTTAATAATTCTCTTCTTTCTAAAGCATTATTTAGTTGTGAGATCATATTGTCTGTAATACCGGCTTTACCGATTTGAAAAATAGCCTTCTCATCGTGGGCTAATTTTTTCAAATATCTTCTCTGTTTACTTGTTAACATCGTATCAGCCTTCCAATATTTTTTTTAATTTATCTTCCATATCTTTTATTTCAATTGTATGTTTTGTCCATATTTCAAAAGCATATAGTGCTTGATATAACAACATCGTATGTCCATAATGAATATTTGCACCTAAAGATTTTGCCCGTTTTAAAAAAGCAGTAAATAAAGGTTGATAAACAATATCACTAACAATCGCACCATTTTTTAATTTGTTAAGTCGTATGACCATGTCAGAATCATTAGGTTTCATTCCTACTGAGGTCG
>DKGO01000009.1 GCA_002453315.1 Caryophanales bacterium UBA6768
TCCGTATGCTCATGATTATGAGTTTTGGCTGCGAACTCTTGCATATTATGACTTTCATCTTTTTAACTATCCATTAGTTCAATATCGAATTCACGATGAAATGGGAACAATTAAATATAAAAAAGCAGTTTTGTTGGAAGCTAAGCAGTTAATGACTCAATATCGGGGTCTTTTAAATCGTTTGATTGTCGAAGAAAAAGTCAAAAAAGTCACTTGAAATTAAGCGAACCGAAATTATAAAAGGTAGTGACTGTCGTAGAGTGTGGATTGCAGTTGAAAGTCACTACCTTTTCATCTTCAACCTAAAGAGCTGATAAATAATCATAAATTTCAAGTAATGCTGGATAGTTACCTTTTTGTTTAAGCATTCGTGTTTCTTGAATAATTTGTCTATATTGTTCTGGGTTAGATCGTAATTGAGAGTGACGGAGTAAATGTTTAATTGGTATTTCATACGCATTTAAGTAGCCAAGAGTGAGCAAGAGTTGTTTAATCGCATATTTAAAGCTATTATATAAATGTTTTTCCTGTAGTTCGAGCTGCTTATATTCATGAACAATAGTATTTAACTTTTTGAAATCCCCGACTTGACCAGCTACGTATAGAACTAAAATTAGTGCAGAGATGTCAGATTGATACATGTTGAAAAACGTGTAAGAATTTTTCTGTGCATCGATTGGAACAGATGAATGTATCGGATGTTCTTGGTGGTACGTAATGATTGCATCATGATGAAAAAAAGTTGCTCCTACTTGATAGAGCCGATAGCCTAACTCTGTATCTTCCCAGCCATACCCTACAAATTTATGTTCTTCAAATAATCCAGATTTTTGGAGTAAATGCCGAGGAACTGACACATTACCCGTGTAAAATGCTAACCACGGCATGTGAAAGCCTTTAAAATCCTTACCAAAAGGCTTTAAAAGTTGCTTTTCATAAAAGGCTTCGTGCGGTTTATCGAAGGAGAGTGTTGTATAAGTAGCGTTATCAATATCTTCATAACTACTAATTGGTGTTTTGAGAGTAGCATTCATGATTCCCTCCACTGTTTCTTCGGGATAGTTTGCTTGTTGCATTAAAGCGAGAACTTGTTCTTTTTGTTCTTTAGAAAAAGCGGGATCGAAAACAGTGTAAACTCCTTTTTGGTTCATAACAGCACTAACAACAGTATTTTCGCTTCGTTGATGAACACGCAAATGTTCATCAATAAAATGTAGAGGTACGATTGTTTCTGCATCTAAGAAAATTAAGATTTCACCAATTGCGTAGGTAAGACCGACGTTTCTGCTTTGCGGTCGACCCTTATTTTTCGTTAATCTTATCCGCTTTATCATGAACAAATGGTTGTTAAAATCAAGCCGATTTGTCGTAGTCGTAGCATCAGTTGAACCGTCATCAACGAAAATTAACTCTACTTTTGATAAGTCATAGCTTTGCTTTGATAATGACCGTAATGTAAATGTATTCTCCGGAAATTTATTATGGGAAGGGATGATAATACTTACTTGACTATTTATCTTTTTGTAATGAAACGTCATCGTTTCGTGTGGTCGATTGTACTGAAAGAAAAGACCATTTACTCGAGAGGCATCTTGCTTATTCATTGAACTCTGTATTTCATCAACCGTTCTAGCATGATCCCAAAGCCGAATACCTTTCATTTCTCCTTTGAAAAAACCATACGGCTCAAGACCTCCAATAATGAGCGAAGGATGCAAATTCAATTTCTTGCTTCGGATCCCTTTTCTTACTAGTTGTCCGTTTATATAGAGATGCGGTGTTCTTTGCTGATAAGTGACCGCTACGTGTACCTCTTCAACAAGCTTTATTTTGTAAGTAAGAACAGCAGGTAAATGATTGACGGAATGTTCATAGACCGAAATACCATTCGTTCCTACTGAGATTCCGACCCCTGCTTTTTTAGGATCAGACGTGCCTCCAGGACCAATAGCATATCTTTTTCCTGAAATTCCTGCTACACCATGATCCGATTCATAATCAATATGATGTTCAGCAGTTGGTTTTACAAAAAATTCATACGTAAAATCATTGGAAATCTCTTCAATAAAAGGATGAATGGTTAATGATTCTTCACCAGAAAAGCGGAAATTATCATGACTAATCAATCGGCTTCTCTCCTTTTGTAACAATTTTGCATAATAGGGCGACAAATAAGGATTTAATCTAACACGTACGACTTTTTGTCTCATACGATAAAGTAGCGTAAATGTTGGAAGGATGAGTAATTATGGTTGAAGATCCAATCGTTTATTTTATTCATATGCCGAAAACTGGTGGTTCGACGATGACTCACATTCTATATAAACAGTTCGCAATGAGCGAAATTGTGTCATATTTTTACTATGACGTAAGCCTTCAGCGTAAACTAGAGGACCTTAACTTAAATGATATTAAGTTAATATACGGTCATTATTTTTTTGGGTTACATGAACAAATTAAACGTCCATTTTCATATTTTACAATTATACGTCACCCAGTAGACCGTGTAATTTCACTTTATTATTATTTAAGAAGTATTGATGGTGAACTATATGATAAATATCGAAAGATGACTTTAGATGAATTTGTTAAAGGAAGATTTGAAGCAAATATACAAACGGGACTTCTTTCGGGAAATGTGGAGCAACCAAGTGTGCTGAAAGCAGTGCGGAATTTATTAAATTATTTTGATGTAGTTGGGACGACTGATCAATTTAATGAAACTTTATATTTCATTGGAAAACAGTATGGTTGGACTGATTTACGTTACAAACGAGTAAACGTAACAAAATCTCGTGCAAAACCTGAAGAGGTTTCAGAGAAAACAATCCAATTGATTAAAACTATCCACAATAAAGATCTTCTTTTATACGAATTTGCGACTAGATTGATAAATAAACGGTTGAGTCGACTAGATCAATTTGAAGAAGCTGAATTAAATGATTTTAAGCAGGCTCAGACTGACTTTGAATTAGAATAAAAAGTAAAAATATCTTCAACTGTTCCAAACGAGTGTATTCATCTCATCTTTTTAGAGCTGTTAGGAAAAGAGGAGGTTAACATGGAACGACATTTATATTGGCATAAACAAAAAATTTCAAAAGAAAAACGTCAAAAGCTTCATAGACAGAAAAGTTATGTTTTATGGTTTACTGGATTATCTGGCTCTGGCAAGTCAACGCTTGCAAATGCATTGGAAAGTGAACTTCATCAGCTTGGTCTTTCTACGTACTTACTTGATGGTGACAATATTAGACATGGATTAAATTCTGACTTGTCATTTTCTAGTGATGATCGGAAAGAAAATATACGTAGATTAGGTGAAGTTTGTAAATTGTTCGTTGAGGCTGGTTGTATCGTGCTATCAGCTTTTATATCACCTTATGAAGCGGATAGAGAAAAAGTGCGAAGCTTGTTTTCTGCTGATGAGTTCATTGAAATCTATGTAAAATGTCCACTCGAGACATGTGAAGGCAGGGATGAAAAAGGTTTGTACGCCTTAGCCCGATCCGGAAAAATTGATAATTTTACTGGTATTTCGAGCCCATATGAACCTCCACAAAATCCCGAAATAATCGTGGATACAGAGAAAATGTCAGTACGCGAAAATATACGTGCTATACTCACTTTTCTAAAGCATGAACAGCTACTTTAATCAACATTAAATCTTGCACATTTGATGAAGCAAATCGACAAAGTGCTCTCCATATTGCTCTAATGAAAAATGTTGCTTCACGTAGGTGACACCTTGTTTGGCTAGTGTATTACGTAAGCTATCATTTGAAAAAAGTTGTTTTGCTTCATGAATCGCCTCGTTAAGATTACCTTGAGAATACAATTTACCTGTCTGATTATGAATAACAAAGCTTTGGACTCCATCAGATTTAGACACTAAGACGGGACACTGACAGCTAATTGCTTCAAGAACAGCGTAACCAAACCCCTCAATTACCGATGTCGATAATAAAAATCCGCCAGAATCGGCAATCGTTGAATAGTAATGAGGCATTTCCTCGTGAGAAATATTGTTATAGATTTTGACGACATTCTCTAAATTTAATTTATTTAACATGTAATTAAATTTGCTTTTTTGTGAAGGTGACGTTAGCGTATCGTCAATAAACATCCAGAGTTTTACATTTGAAAAGATTCTAAGTAAATTTTTCGTAATTTTCAAGCAATCAGTCCAATTTTTATTTTCTTCTATTCGACCTACCCAACCGATAATATAATTCTCAGTCTTTTTTTGAGGTTGGTAAGAAAAGACGCTTGTATCAATACAATTATGAAAGGTGAATCGTGGTTTATGTGGATAAATGGTTTGGATTAATGTATTGAGGTGGTCGGTTTTAGGGTACAGAATCGCATCACTATATTTTTCAATAGGTTCTTTAGCTATGAATTGTAGAAATTTTTTCGCATCGTTTTTAGTTCCAAGGCCTTGCACTTCAAAAATAAGAGGTCCCATGTAACCTATTTCTCGCATACGTTTTAATAAAGTTGCATCACTATTAATAATAATGGCATCGTAGTCTTCTTTTTTGATTAATGTCTTGATTTCAACATCATTGTTCGTGAAAATCACTTTTGAATCTGAAATGTTTTTCATACCTGAGCCTGTTTGTGAATATAAAAAATGAGACTCTATATTAAACAATTTGAGTGATTTTTCACGCTGCCGGTTTAACGTTTCCATTCCACCACTAGGGATATAATAACAAAAAAGAACTTTCATGTCGGTCAACGCTCCGTTCTATGACAATGAGTATAAAATTTTAAAAGAGGCTTGTTGTTTTGACAAGCCTCATCTAAGCGAGTTTTAATTTGGTCTCCGTGTACTTTTACCACAGGTTTTACAACCTGTGTTCGTTCGATTTTCACTAAAGAAGGAAGATGAACTTTTAACGGGTTGCACTGATTTGATTCGTTTATAAATAGCTCTTAACTCCGCTTTTTTCAAAACAACCACCTCATCGATTGATAATGAATTTACTTGTTTAGCTTATTCATCGATTAGCGATCGTGTGTATTTCTTTTAAAAGGATTGATTGGGTCACTAGCTGTTGTTTCTTTTTTTTGAAAGGGATTTATTTTTTTTGGATTTGAAGGAGAACTTCTTCGAAACGGATTGAATGTAGAAGATAGGTCATTGAGTTCTTGAAGTTCTTGTTTGTTAAAGGGGCGAGAACTGTCAGTAATCTCTTCAGTAAGTTCAGGAGGCGTTTCCGGCCAAATCATGTTATAAAGCGTACGCTGTAAATGAGCAAATTGTGGGTTTATTGGTTTTAATACGATCTGAATTAGCTTGGCAAAGGTATTAAATGAAATATGAGAAATAGAAAGCATTTGATTTCGAAGGAAAAATTGGATTATTAGATAAGAAATAATCTCCATTTGTCGTTCAAGCGAAAAGTTGTTAAACGTAATCGAAAATGTATCGTGTCGATTAGGAAGCCAAACACCACGATGGATTAAGCTTTGCATATCCTTATAATAATTTTTCATATATTTTAAGCGGTACTTTATATGGTTCGAATGAATTGAAACAGGAATGGAATGTTGCTCCTTAGTTGAGTGCACGTGAATGGATAGATCCGATTGTGTTTGTTCCGGGTGAACGTGTACTTCTGTATGAGCCAATAGCGTAGATAAGGTAATAGTGGCTTCATTATTCTTATCTTCTGGAATGGAAAAGTTAACAGAAATATTTTTTGACGTAAGACTTGGGGCAAGGGTTAAGCTTTCTTCATCAAATAATAAACCCCAATAAGGAGCAAGCAAGATGAGTGCTTCTATCTCATCTTCTTGTAAGGAACAGATGAGTTGCTTATGAAACATAATCGGCTTCATTAGACTATCACCTCAGAAATGGGCATCTGTAGGAGTTACATTTATCCTTCTTTATCCATAGTATGTATTGAATTATCTTATTATGTTAAAGAAAGGAATGAACTCATTGAGCCACAAACATAAGCGAGGGCAGCTAGTTGAGGACTGTAACAATCTTCAAGAAGAGTGTATTAGAGTTCAGAAGGTTTATGACTGGGTTACGGATGCACTGACAGTCGAACAGCATATTCACTTTACTCCAGAACAACTTAAAAAAATTGAAAATGCAATGGATGATCCGAGTCGCCGTCCATTACGAATCATTTGTAAAACACCAAAAACAGGACACTTGTTTGGATTAAATAGACATGACCATCATTCTCATTCTGACATTTATTGTGAACAGGTTGGAGAGAAGCAAGATGTCACTGTGTCTGTAAATGGTAGCTTTACAGACGCACAACTTGTTGATTTATTGTTTACAGCAGATGTAAGAGTGTCAGTTGTTGATCGTCACGGGACTGAAGTTACGAATTTAAATTGCAATGCCTCAGCATTCGAACCGTTTGTTTTATGTGCGCCAGACGGAACAGAATTGTATTGCAAAGTGACAAAAGTATTTTGTAAAATTCCATCAGGCACTGTGCTGCTTAATACACCGTGTCCACGCTCATTCAATCTCCAAGTGACGTTTTGTGTTGATATTCAAGTGGAAGCTGAAGTAAAGCTTGAAGTATTAGCGAAGTTCTGTTCACCAAGGGAAAATGACATTGAGGTTCCTGAAATCGGTGAACAATGTCCAGAAATTAAATTCCCTGAACAATGTCCAGATATTTTTCCAAGACAAAGTGCTGAATGCTCTGGGTTTGCTGATGTATCAGGCTACACAAGTCATGAAGCTACAGAACAAGGAAAGCTTGGAATTTATGCAGACATTGCCCCAAACTTTAACTTGGGAAAAAGCCAGTTTTTAATGAATTTTCATGATAAAGACACATCGGATGGACTCGACCACCTTTCATTTAAAGCGGTACAATTCGATCGTCAATCGTTAGTTTGCGAACCGTGCGAGAAAGATGGAATGCTCTTAAAGGTTAGTGGAGTTGGGCAAACGAAATCTGGGAAACTATTAGACTTTAATCTTGCGCTTGTTGACAGACCGAGTGGGGATCAATTCCAAGTTCAACTCTTTAACCAAAAAGGGAAAAAAGAATTCGACTCAGAAATTGTTGAAGTATCAGATGGGAAAATCAGAATTAAACATTAAAAAACGTTGGTTGCATCATCTCATGTGACCTTCCTCTTATGAAGTTGAAAGGGTGGCATTACAGTAGCCATCCTTTATTTTTATGTTAGAAAGCATGTCCGCTTTTTAGACAAACTCATTCGCCCATATATGAACATACACTGATCGAAGGATGAAAATATAAGAGGAGGGTTTTGTTTGACTAAGTTAAATGAACTCAGTTATTCAAGATTAATGTTAAGGACAACGTACTATCGCGATAGAACATTAAATTTAGAAAAAAAAATAGGTATTGCTAATGAAAAAGTCAAAGACTTAAAAAAGAAGCTTACAAAAATTGAAATTGAAAACAACGACCTCAATCATCAAGTAGAAGAATTCCAGGAAATGATGGACTTAAAGCATCTTGATAAGCTTCAAAATGAAAATAAATTATTGTTAACAAGGCTGGAACAATTAGCAATAGAGCAACAGAAGACTCAACCAAATATTGAACAAAAAATTAACGAATACGAAGAATTGTTAAGTAGCATTCAAACAGACATAACATTGAAAGAACAACAGTTGGATTATTACAAATCTAGAGTTAAAACATTAGAAAATAATAGTAGCATGTATAAGCCACCGATTGATAGGCAGATTACAGAACAGTCAACAGAACAAGAAAATAATACCGCAACTATTTTTGCTTATTTTGATTATGCGCTCATAAGTAAATCGGCCCATAAACTTATTATCCGTGGAGACTTTCACATTAAAAATTTAGGAAATGACTCGTTCATGAATCCAACAATTTGCGTTCGTTTTTCACTACCAGAATTAGCGAACTTGAAGGGGAAGATTCTAACATCAGAACAAGTAACGATCAATAAGCAATCTCAGACGAATGTAAGTGACTGGATGTTCTTACAAACAGATTGGGCGAATGAAGCGAAAGAACGAGGGGAAATTTGGCTCGCTCCGATAGAACAAAGAACATTACAACAGGGTCAAACATTGTCATTAACTGAATTTCAAATTCCAATTAACGCACAGTTTAATGATACATTGATTGTGGAAGGCTTTGTCTACTTATCTGATCCAGCAACGAAGATTAAATCGAGTAATAACATCATTATCTCCTATTAACTAGTAGTCTGCGTGGTGAGCAACACGATCAATTCATGTGTTTCTCACCAATTTTGTTTTGGCAGGATTTTGCTGCTATGCAGCGAATGATTATAATAGATGAAGGGAGGAACAAGATGTTATCAGCAAAAACTGAAAAAGGATTGATAATTTCTTTAAATGAATATAGTGATATTGAAGAAATTAAAAAGCTTCAGGTTACTCATAACTTTTATTGTCCAGTTTGTAACGAAAGAGTCATGATGAGGCTAGGCTTGCATCGCAGATGGCACTTTGCTCACTTTAGACAATCAACTTGTGGTACATCAGAAGGAGAGTCAGACTATCACTTACAAGGTAAAGAATTACTATTTGACTGGTTCTCTAAACAAAACATCCAAGTAGATTTAGAGCCGTACATTTCCTCGATACAACAAAGGCCTGACCTCTATTTGCCTCAGCCGTATCATATCCCAATTGAATTTCAGTGCTCTACAATTCGTGATCAATTATTTTTAAAGCGTACATTCCAGTATAAAAAAATCGACAAGCCGCCCCTTTGGATTTTAGGAGGCAACCGCTTAAAAAGATCCTCGGAACAAATCTTTCAGTTAACTCGTATGGATTGGTTAACATTAAATGAAAACGAACGCACTCCTCAGCAACCGTACATCCTTTATTTTTGTCCGACTTCAGAACAATTTGCTCTCCTATCAAACATTATTCCCTATTCTACAACGAAGACAATCGCTCATATAACGTATATTGATCGAAAGAAATTCACTTTTGAACAGCTACGTCAATTTCAGCCGCAGCAACCAATTACTTCAAAAAACTGGCTTCAAATCAAAACAAATTGGCGAAACTATCCTTATCGACGTCAAACGGCAGCCTTACGTTACGTATCACGTATGCTTCAAACATTACGCAGTGATGTCCCTCTATATCCTGCTGAAGCTGGATTGCCAACAGAATATCTATATTGGTTTGAAACACCTGCATACCTTTGGCAAACTTGGCTTCTCATCCAATGTGTTATCCCACTGAAACATGGGCAAAACATACAGTTCCAAACGATCTATAGTCAAATGAAAAGACTCGTTCATAAAGGCGTTATTGTCACTCGAAAGCTACCGCTTATCGAAAGTTCACATTTTTCATTTGCGATTATGGATTATTTAATCGGTTTATGCAGGATTGGTATATTAAGAAGAGTTGGAAAAAGTACATTTGAAAAAATAGGAGCTATTCATGTTCCAATGACATTGGATGAGGCACTAGAACAGGATCACCTGATTTTAGGGGTATTTCAATCAGAACATGTGCGTTAATATGTTTTTTCAATTAGAATAAACTAAGAGTAGCAAGTAATTTTTGTTACGTAAACTTTTGGAGGTGCTAAAATGTCGCAACAGTCATCAGCAAAATCTTTACCTAATAGAAATGAAATCCCCGTTCATGAAACATGGGATCTAGAGGCGATTTTCGCAAGTGAACAAGAGTGGGAAAGTGAATTTAACGATGTGAAATCAATGCTCCCACAAATGACAAAATATCAAGGAATATTGAACTCCGATGCAAAAACTCTCTATGAAGCATTCCAGCTTCAAGACGAGATTACCCAACGGTTAAGTAAACTTTATACATATGCTAACATGCGTTCTGATCAGGATACGACAAATTCTCACAATCAAGGTTTAAAAGATCGGGCGGCTATGTTAGCTACTGAAATGAGTAGCCAATTTGCATTTATCGTACCAGAATTGTTGGCGATGTCAGAAGCAACTTTACAACAGTTTCTGAATGAACATGAAGGATTAAAGGTTTATGAACATGCGCTAGATGAGATTAATCGGCAACGTCCTCATGTTTTATCGCAAAAGGAGGAATCATTACTCGCACAAGCTAGCGAAGTGATGAGAGCGCCGAGCAATACATTTGGAATGTTAAACAGCGCTGACTTAACATTTCCAATTATACAAGATGAATCTGGAAACGATGTAGAAGTGACACATGGACGATACATTCGTTTTTTAGAAAGTGATAACCGACAGGTAAGAAAGTCGGCCTTTGAGGCTGTGTACTCTACATATGACAAGTATAAAAACACATTCGCCAGTACGTTATCCGGTGCAGTGAAAAGGAATAATTTTTTTGCCACGGTTCGAAAATATGAATCAGCAAGAGAAGCGGCGCTAGATAGAAACAATATTCCAATTTCGGTCTATGATACGCTAGTAGAAGCGATGAACAAGGGAGTTAACCTTCTCCAGCGCTACTTAAAACTTAGGAAGAGAATCTTAGGTGTAGATGAACTGCATATGTATGATTTATACACACCTTTAGTGAAAGACGTCAAAATGGAATTCACATACGAAGAAGCGCAAAAAGTTATTTTGGAAGCGCTACAGCCGTTGGGAACGGAGTATGTAGCAAAAGTTGAAGAAGGCTTTAAAAAACGTTGGATTGACGTTCATGAAAATGTCGGAAAACGGAGTGGGGCTTATTCCTCCGGAACTTATGGTACAATGCCATATATTTTAATGAACTGGCAAAACAATGTAAACAATTTATTTACGCTCGCTCATGAGCTTGGCCATTCCTTGCACAGCTACTATACTTGGGAAAATCAACCGTATCCTTATGCGAATTATTCTATTTTTGTTGCAGAAGTTGCTTCAACATGTAATGAGTCCTTGTTAAATCAATATTTATTAAATAAAACAAACGATAAAACCGAAAAGATGTATTTGTTAAATCATTTCCTCGAAGGTTATCGTGGTACGGTCTTTCGACAGACAATGTTTGCTGAATTTGAGAAGCTTATTCATGAAAAGGCAGCGGAAGGAATCCCTTTGACTCCGGATTTATTAACGGAGGAATATTACGAGTTAAATAAGAAGTACTTTGGTTCTGAAATACACATTGATGATGAAATAGGGTTAGAATGGGCGCGAATTCCTCACTTTTATTACAATTTTTACGTCTATCAATATGCGACTGGTTATAGTGCAGCTGCTTCATTATCAAAACAAATCCTAGAAGGAGGACAATCAGCAGTGGAACGGTATTTAAACTTCCTCCGTTCTGGCAGCTCTGACTACCCAATTGAAGTTTTGAAGAAGGCTGGTGTCGACATGACAACCTCTACTCCGATTGATAATGGTTTATTACTATTTGAAGAAGCCCTAATAGAAATGGAAAATCTATAATCCACAGACGGTCTCAGCCCATGAGGCCGTTTTTTGTACAAAATTATCGTCATATAATTGTTAACGCTTGTTCATTAGGATGAAATCTTCTTGTAACTTCCACATGTTAGAGTTTGTTCTGTGAAGACGAGGAGGTTTTAAAAATGAAAAAATACACGAGTAGTCTATCACTATTTATTTTTGGTCTATCTTTACTTATTTTAACAGGGTTTTCTTCTGCTTCCCCTGTTCACACTGTAGTAAAAGGAGATACACTCTGGAATCTATCAAAAGAATATAATGTCACAGTAAAAGAGATACAGGAATGGAATAAATTATCTTCGACGGTTATTTATCCGGGAGATGAACTTGTTACGCAAAGCCGTGATAAAGGTGAAAAGAAAACAGAAAAAAGCACCGAGATGAGTGTTACAGCAACAGCATATACAGCGCATTGTAATGGGTGCTCAGGAACAACTGCAACAGGTATAAATTTACGTAAAAATCCAAAGCAAAAAGTAGTTGCTGTTGATCCAAAAGTGATTCCATTAGGAAGTCGAGTTTGGGTAGAGGGTTATGGTGAGGCCATTGCCGGAGATACTGGCGGGGCAATAAAAGGGAATAAAATCGATGTATTCATCCCAACGAAAAAAGAAGCAACAAAATGGGGAGTAAAAAAAGTTAAGCTAAAAGTGTTGTCGTAGCAGACTAAATAAAGTTAATAAATTAGGAAATGAAAAGGGTACTAGCAGCAGAGTCGCTAGTACCCTTTTTTATTTGAGGTGTAGGATGAATTACGAGTTAGACGAGTTTTTCTTGGCATCAATGTACTTCCAAATGTTCGTTATTAGCGATAAAGCTTCTGCTTCATATGAGCTTTCAATGAAAGCTTCTTTAAATGATTTAATGACTGATTCGAGTAGCAAGATTCTCGGACAGTTTGATTTTATTTCAGTCATTAAAAATTCAACGTATTGTTTTGATTTTTCATATTCCTCGTAGCTAAGTAATTCAATAAATTCATCAAACTTGCCTAGTAGCTGTTTTGATGTGATTGTCGGTTTATTTAAACGGGTGAAAATCGACTCTCCAAGTAAAAAATCTTTCGTATCAATCATATTAAGAATGATGGAATCCAGTCGCCGCATTGTAAAATCGATAAGTTGACTTGTTCCAATTTCGTTTGAAGAATTAAAACGCAAACGAAATAATTGATGCATAAATCCAAGCAGCATGACAGCACAATCAGGTGCATAAGGTCTAGCTTCAATGCCATAGACTTCAACTATTCTATTAGACAGCCAATAAACTTCTGTTAAATGATTTTGCTTAACATAGGCTCGTAGCTCTCGATCGCCAGAATGATAGCTCGCTTCAAAAAGTGGAAAAAGATTATATTCTCGACTCACCTGGAAGCGAACAGCAATTTGTTTTGCTAAAATTTTTTTATCCGAAACGTCATGATTAATGAGGAGCTCCTGTCTACGCACTGAGGCATCATTTTGGGCTTCATCTAATATGGCCATGAGACACTCATTTTTCGATGAAAAGTAATTGTAAAATGTCCCTTTAGAAATTTGTGATTTATTCAAAATGTCTTGTACGGACGTTAAGTTAAACCCATTTTCTTGGAAGAGCTGTTGTGCATCAAGTAATACTTGTCGTTTACGTTTGTTCATAATATCACCTTTATACTATGTGTATAAAAATATTTTATCTAATATGTCGTTGATTATCAAGGTTTTTATGACTCATTGATTTTCTTATTGATTTATTTATACTAAGTGTATAATATATGAAGAGTGAAGGAATGGTTGAATGGGGGAAACTTAATGGATATAAAGCAAATGCATGAAAAACCACCATATGGAATGATTGCGATTTTATTTTTTGGAGCATTTGTTGCATTTTTAAATAATACATTATTGAATATCGCTTTGCCATCTATTATGACAGAATTTGACGTGACACCATCTGTCGTACAATGGTTAACGAACGGATACATGCTTGTGAACGGTATTTTAATTCCGGCAAGTGCTTTTTTGATTCAAAAATTTACGAATCGAAGATTGTTTCTAACCGCGATGACGTTATTTAGTCTTGGGACATTGCTTGCAGCTATAGCACCAAATTTTGGAGTGCTCATAGCAGGGCGGATGATTCAGGCCTCTGGTTCGGGGGTCATGATGCCCTTACTAATGAATGTTATGCTAACTGCATTTCCTGTTGAGCGTCGAGGAACAGCGATGGGAATGTTTGGTCTTGTTATTATGCTAGCACCTGCTATCGGTCCGACGCTTTCAGGCTGGATTATCGAACATTATAGTTGGCGAACGTTATTTGGAGTGATATTGCCATTTGCTCTTTTAACACTTCTATTTGCGTTTATGAAATTTAAAAATATTACCCCGAATCGTAACATTAAAATAGATGTTACGTCGTTGATTTTATCAAGTATAGGTTTCGGCGGTCTTTTATATGGATTTAGCTCCGCTGGTGAAAAAGGCTGGGGTGCACCCGTCGTTTACGGAACAATTTTGATTGGGATGATTTCACTAATCACATTTATTTTACGTCAATTACGGATGAATGATCCGATGTTAGAATTTCGGATTTACAAATATCCGATGTTCGCATTGTCATCGGTTATTATGGTCGTCCTGTCTGCTTCTATGTTTTCAGGAATGATTTTGACACCGATTTATGTGCAAACGGTTCGTGGTATTGCACCATTTGAAGCAGGGTTACTTATGCTTCCAGGAGCGATACTTATGGGAATTATGTCTCCAATTACTGGACGACTATTTGATAAGTATGGGGCGCGTATACTAGCTGTGATTGGATTATCGATTACAGTAATTACAACGTATCTATTCAGTCAATTGACATTAGATTTAGGATTTTATTATATTATGTTTTTATATACGATACGAATGTTGGGGATGTCTCTTGTCATGATGCCCGTTATGACGAATGGTTTAAACCAGTTGCCAATGTACCAAAACCCTCATGGGACAGCTATGAATAATACGTTACAACAGATTTCTGGTGCGATTGGCTCGGCAGTTTTAGTAACGATTATGAACAAACGGATGGAGTCATCTGGGGAAGAACTTGTCGCAAGTGCAACGGCTGCAGGGAAAGCACCAACAACACCAGAGGCACTCGAGGCTCTTACAAGTCAAGCGATGTTAAATGGAATAAATTTCACATTTTTTATTTCGACTTTTATAGCAGGTATTGCTTTAATATTGTCTCTCTTTATGAAACGGGTAGTTCCTCCACAGCATTCAGAAATAATGACGTCAGAATCTGTTCGTAACGACTAGAGTTGATATTCAAATCAAATCGTTGTGTTCATATGGATATTGGGTATAGTATAGAGTAAATGGAAATGGTTTTAATAAAGAGAGGTTCGCAAATGAAACGATCAATTTATGGATTAACGAAAGAACAATTAATCGACTGGCTTATCGAAAGAGACCAAAAAAAGTTTCGAGCAGAGCAGATTTGGGACTGGCTGTATAGAAAGCGAGTCACTAGCTTTTCTGAAATGAAGAATGTAAATAAAGGTTGTCTTGAGCTTTTAGAGCAAAATTTTCGCATTCAAACGTTAAAACAAGAAGTAAAACAAGAATCATCAGATGGAACGATTAAATTTTTATTTAAACTAACAGACGGTAATTTAATTGAAACTGTCTTAATGCGCCATCATTATGGGTTATCTGTTTGCGTTACAACGCAAGTCGGTTGCAACATTGGCTGTAGTTTTTGTGCGAGTGGGTTGCTAACGAAAAGCAGGGATTTAACTTCAGGAGAAATCGTTGAGCAAATTATGAAAGTACAACAGCATTTAGATGGAAAACATAAGGATGAGCGCGTCAGTCATATTGTCGTGATGGGAATTGGTGAACCCTTTGACAATTACGAAAATGTTATGGATTTTATTCGAATTGTAAATGCACCGAAAGGGTTAGAAATAGGGGCACGGCATATTACTGTCTCAACGAGTGGGCTTGCGAATAAAATTAAGCAGTTTGCTGATGAAGACATACAAGTGAATTTAGCGATCTCACTCCATGCTCCAAATGATGAACTTAGAACTCGAATTATGAAGATTAATCGAGCGTATCCAGTTTCGGAATTAATGAACGCTATGGATTATTATTTGGAAAAAACGAATCGACGTGTAACAATTGAATACATCCTTTTGGATGATGTCAATGACCACGTAGAAGAAGCAGTTCAACTTGCAACATTGCTTCAAAACAAACGTCATTTAACTTATGTGAATTTAATACCGTATAATCCTGTTGATGAACATAGTGAATACCGTAGAAGTAAGCGGGAATCAATTTTAGCATTTTATGATACATTAAAGAAGCATGGTATTAATTGTGTTATTCGTCAAGAACAAGGGGCAGATATTGATGCTGCTTGTGGTCAATTACGAAGCAAACAAATCAAGACTGTATAAAAAAAGCGTCACTGCGTGTTTTAAAGCGAGTGACGCTTTTTTGGTTTAACCTACGCTTAACAAAATGGGATGCTTGATGAATGCCATCACGTTGCAGAAGTTTTATTCAAACCCACGAAAACGGTGTCGATTGTTGAGAAAAGAGACGGTTAAAAGAATGGAAAAGAATAGGATGGGGACACCTACCAACTTTGGGAAAATAGAAAGCAAGCTGAGGATAAAGACTGCGAATGAAATTGCGATAATTAAGATACAAAAAGGAAGAAATGATCTCCTTCGCATATTTACCACCTCCAGTTACAATCGTATGCAACTGAAGTTAAAAAAAGAAACAGGTTTATAAACAATAACATCTATGAGAGGTGATTTAAATTTTAAGATTCCCTGTATCGCCAAAATGTTCCATACTTAACAGGGACACGCTCAATCTTCTGTTTGAGTACCAATTTTTTCATTTCCTTTTCTACACTTTCAATTGATAAATCGTAAACAACAGAAATTTCTTTTGAAGCAACGAAACGATATTTCCGCATAAAATCTTCAATCGTCGGTGGTTCAGTTTTTGTTAATTGTTTATTCAAAACTTCGGACATAATTTCTACATATACGTCAAAAGGGTACATTCCAGATACTTTGATCCCAGCTTCTTCAACATTTTCGTTGAAAAAAATGAGGGTAGGGTAGTCATGAACGTCCATTTCCGAACTAATTTTCAAATCACATTGAAATGCTTTTAGAGTTCGTTCTGATTGTAGATCATTTTCAAATTCTACAAGATCTAAATCCGCTTTTTTAGCACATTCAAGTAATACGACCTTTTCTGAAATATTTTGTTTATCCAAAAATAAATATTCACGTACTATTCTTAAGAAACGTGCGGCAGCCTTTCGACCCTGGAATTCAGCTGCTTTGATAGCAAGAGATGCAACATACGGTGATGAAATGGGATTTTCATACCAGATGTCACCGTCACAAGACATACCGGAACGTGACGCAACTTTTTCCCATTTTTTTGCAAGATCATTACGTCCCTTCAATTCATTTTCGTTATTTCGATTACAGCAATTAATCGTTCCCATTTTCCCGCCGATATAGTAAACAAGTCTAATGTAATTGCCATATACAGTTTGTAACTTTTTGATAATGGGTTCTAGAGCCCAGCATTCTGGACAAAGTGGATCGATGAACGAATATATTTCAATTGGTTTATGAGTTGCTGACTGGTCATTGCATTCGGTTTCGCATTCTAATAATGGCATTGTTCGATGCAAGTCAGCTTTATAGTGTGCCACAACGAATGCTCCTTTCTATTCAGAATCGTCGGTGTTTACCATATGGTGAGCAACCTTTGTTAGCCGGTCAAAAATTTGTTCACGCCATGGATGGGGAACATCGACATCTTCCATTGCTTCCCTCATACAGCCAAGCCATGCCTCCGCCCTTAATGGTGTAATCGGAAATGGCAAATGACGTGCTCTCATCATTGGGTGTCCATGTTCTTCCGAAAAAAGTGGGGGACCACCAAGAAACTGAGTCAAAAATTGTTTTTGCTTGCGAACTGTTTCTGTTAAATCATCTGGAAAAATTGGCTTTAAATCAGGGTGTAATGCAACTCTATCGTAAAAGTCTTCCACTAATTGATGAATCATTTCTGTACCGCCAATACCTTCGAAAGGAGTTAGTTTAGTTCTTTTCATAAGAAGGATGCTCCTTTATTATTGTGAGTTTAAGAATAATTATGTCTATTTTAGCAAGGTCTTTACATTACAGCAAATAAGATGCACTTTTGTTTTACAAGGAAAGCTTTCTCTTCGCTAAAGCTTAAGCATGTAGAGAAACAAATCTTCGTTCAACAGCTTATAATCATTTAAATTTAAATAAAAAAACGCCTTTTTAGGCGTTCATGTATGTACTCAGTACTTTTCTGACATAATTTTGTGTTTCATTAAATGGGGGAACGCCTTTATATTTTTTAACATTCCCAGGTCCGGCATTATAGGCTGCAAGAGCAAGTGTTTTATTTCCATTAAATTTATCAAGCATCTTTTTTAAGTATTTCGTGCCGCCTTCAATGTTTTGAGCAGCATCGTAAGGGTTAGTTACACCTAATGAGCGTGCAGTTGCAGGCATTAGTTGCATTAGGCCCATTGCACCAGCGTGGCTCTTCGCCTTCGTGTTAAAGTTAGATTCATGCTTAATAACAGATTGTATTAACTTCGAATCTACACCGTACTTTTCAGAATAATGTCCTATTAAAGAATGTACGTCTTGATTCATCGGACTTTCTTTTTGGGTACGTTGTGTATAAGAGGGCGATGGTTTGATAAAATTAAGCTGGGACAATTTTTCTGCATCTGGCATAACGCCTGAGCCTAATATGCCTCCAGAACCGTTTAATTTACCTAATTCTAATGCAAAAAGTGTGGCAAATAAGCTATCTTCCATCGGAGAGGACTCATCATCTGAACGGCGATTCATTTGCTGCATCGATTGTAATTGGATTAAAGATTGAAGAAACTGAACGGTCATTTAAGATTACTCCTTCATCATTCTTCATTATATTCTAGCAAATTACACTACAATTTGCTTCTCTTTTTCAGTAAAAAAGCGCTTTATTTTATTATCGGTTCGTTTTACCTTAATGTTAAGCTTGTGTAATAATTCTTCAAAGTAATGTTTGCCTGTTTGTTTATCTATTACTTCATACTCCAGTTCATAATCTTCGATCCCTAGGTAACAATTATAATCAAGGGCAATCAAACCTTCTTTATAGGAGAATTCAGAGCGAAAGGTCGTTAATTCTCCTAAACATAGAAGTTCTGTTGGTTTTACGCATATTTTTTGGAATATCGACTTCATTTGGGTGGCGGACGATGGAAATTGATTTTCAAAAATAAAAGCCTCTGCTTCCTTTTTTTGTAATGAGATGTTTGTTTCTAATACGCCTTCATCGTGAGGTTGTTTCATTGTTAGTTCAAAGGCATTGTTTTTCTCTCGGATTCGTAACGCCGTTTTTCGTTTAGCTAAAGCAAAGTGGGCTGTATCAAAATAATAGTTAATTTGTTTAATAAAATGGGAATCCTTCAATTGAAAGTGATTTTTCAAGAAATTAAATTCAGAAAGTGTAAGCATGTTTTTAAATTCAATTTCAATATGTTCGTTCATTGTTCTCACCTCTGAGCACTAGACATTTTTCAATAATTAGCTTCTATCTTATGATACACTAAAAGTGGACAAAGTGAGTAAGGAGAGAGGAATGTTGAGGCAATTTAAAGCAAAGGTCGTTACGGTGGAAGATGACAAGCTTGTCGTTTCCGTCACACCACAAATTGAAAGCATGGATGAGTTTACCCCAAGCGGGAGAATGCTAGTTGATTCAAATCAACTCGCTTTTATTTACATATTAGATAGTGATGAAGGTTATCACTACGTTGTTTTTCAAAAAGAAACTTGGGAACAGTTAAATGATATGCTACAAAATGATGTATCTGTTTATCTTAAAGGTAAAGGTGACATTTTATTAGAGTTAAAAGAATTTCAATCTGAGCTAACGTATTTATTATCAAACATTAAAGATAATCCCAATTACGGAGAACAAATGAATCGTGAAGTTGAAAAAACATTCATTTAGACTGTATTCTCAAAGATTAATGCTTTTGAGACAATCTGTATAAACTGTGCGGTAACTTAAAAGTAAAGGTAAGCG
>DKGO01000174.1 GCA_002453315.1 Caryophanales bacterium UBA6768
CATTCTCACGTGCTTCATCGTCAACAACAATGACCGCCTTGCCTTGCTTTAAATCGTGTATTGCTTCTTCGATAGAATCAAACATACGTATCACACTCCTTTATGCAAATCCATTTTCATCCAAAAATGTTTTCGTTATTGTTCGTTTGCTTTGACTCGCTTTCTGATTGACTAAAAATTGTTCTACATATTTACCAAGCATGTCGCATTCAATATTGACGATATCACCAACATCTTTGTCTCCCAGGATCGTTTCAGAGAGCGTATGCGGAATTAATGAGATTGTAAATCTCTGATTTTCAATGTTAAAAACAGTTAGGCTTGTTCCATCTACAGCAATGGAACCCTTTAGAATAATGTATTTCATTAGTTCATCGGGAACCGAAATTTCGTAATACACGGCATTAGCGACTGGACGTTTCGTTTGTATAACACCTGTCCCATCTATATGTCCAGTCATAAAGTGACCTCCAAACCGACCATTAGCTGCCATCGCTCTTTCCAGATTTATAGATGAACCAACCTGTACATGATGCAAGCTCGTGCTTTTTAACGTTTCTGGCATGACATCAACTGTAAAATGTTCATTTGTGAACGAAGTGACGGTTAAACAAATGCCATTAACCGAAATACTATCCCCTAGTGAAACATCAGTTAGCACTTTTGAGGCTTTAATTTTTAGAATGAAAGCATTTGAACTATTTTGTATTTCTTGAATGACTCCGATTTCTTCAACTATTCCGGTAAACATTCGATCTTCCCCCTTTCCATAGGACGTGGCTTTGCAATTATTTTTAAATCGTGTCCGATCTGTTGAACCGATTCGAATTGTACCTTCAACGCGTTTTGTAATGATGCAATTCCATCCCCTTCAAAAGAAGTTGGAGCACGACTTCCACCAATTAGGATAGGTGCCATATACAAAACAATTTGATTGACTAATTTTTGTGTTAAAAAGCTGTCGTTAACCGTTGCCCCGCCTTCTACGAATAGTGATACAATTCCTAACTTTCCAAGCTGCAACATGAGAGGATGAAGATTTCTAGGGTTATCCACCTCGATTAACGTGACGTGTTCTTGTCCGAATTTTTGCTTCTTATGCTTAGAAACTTTATTTCCAGTTACAATCCACGTTTCAACAGAGTTATCGGTTATGACATGTGCATCAATCGGTGTTCTTAGATCGCTGTCCAAAATAATTCGGATCGGGCTTTTCCCACCTTGAGGAAGCCTAGTCGTAAGCTTAGGATTATCCTTTAAGACGGTGCCAATCCCAACTAAGATTGCATCGTGCTCATGACGATATTGATGAACATCTTCTCGAGCTTCACGACCTGTTATCCATTTACTCTCGCCTGTCGATGTCGCTATTTTACCATCGAGGGTCACAGCGGTTTTAAGCGTAATAAATGGCATTTTTGTTTTAATGTAGTGGTAAAAGTCTTCATTTATCCGATCGGCTTCTGCCTTTTTTATGCCAACGTCAACTTCGATTCCTGCCTGTTCAAGATAGTGCACTCCCTTTCCACATACTTGAGGATTTGGGTCATATGTTGCAATGACAGCCCGCTTTATTCCAGATTGAACAATTAATTCAGCACATGGTGGCGTTTTCCCATAATGGCTACATGGCTCAAGGGTTACATATATTGTTCCGGCTCTAGCTTTTGATTTAGCCATGTTAAGAGCATGCACTTCTGCATGATCTTCACCTGCTTTTACATGTGAACCAACACCGACAATCGTATTATTAGCAACAACGACAGCCCCCACTGCCGGATTTGGTGATGTTTGTCCTTTTCCAGCTTCGGCTAATTTGAGCGCGAGCTTCATATAATCAACATCTTTCACATAACCCCATCCTTTCTCAGTTCTTATAAAAGGCACAAAAAACCCCGAAACATACATTCGGGGTTTTTACAACAGGAAATAAACCCTTTAAAAAAGGGCATAATTATTCCTAGTCTCTTTCTTCTCCCATCCAGACTTTCACTGTCGGTTCTGGATTTCCACCAGATCCACCGCATTACGCGGGTCACGGACTTAGAAGCGATTGCTTCATCACCGCCGGTAGGGAATTGCACCCAACCCCGAAGAAAAGTTTATAAAATTGTTCAGTTACTTTAGTGTCCTTTGAAATCCTAATTTTCAAGGCATTGATTGTATTCTAAACTTAACAAAAATAAAAAGCAAGAAGCTAAGCTTCTTGCCCTCCATTAAGTCAATTAAAAAAACATACTTATTTATTTTTATCGCCGTTCAACTCTGACGACATGAAAAAGGGATCTTCCAGTAATTCATATGTTTGTCTTCTTTGGCTGTTCAAAATATGTTTTGGTTTCAAAACTTCCGGCTATTGTTCTTTAATAATTAAATTTCTTTAGTCAAGGTTATATCCAGCTCATACTCTTTAACCCCTTCTCACAAAAAGCTAATTATCGTTAAGACCTCCACCATTGAGAGCATCAAGCACGTGATCAGCAACTCTTGAATTGGTTAATAATCCGAGATGAGTTACTCCTAAAACTCTAACACGACGAGCTCCGTCAAGTGTTGTGCGATAAGTAGGGACAAGTGTATCAGCTGTACCATAAATCGTTGTGTATAAAATTGGATTGTTTTCATCAGGTCCATTTGGGGTTTCGTCACCAGCGTTTAATCTTAAAAGAAATAGGCTAGTAGGGACCATTTCTCTTGCTCCAGATGTTGCTGTTCCCCAGACGGCATTGTACGTTCCTTGGTGCGGAGAACCTAATGTTACAAGATTGGCAACCTTTGTATCGCCACCTAAATTTTTAATATAATATCTTGTGCTTAATCCACCCATGCTATGTGCAACAAGATCTACCTTTTCCGCACCGGTTCTTTCTAATACGTCGTCAACGAATGCAGACAACTCATTAGCGTTATTCACGTTGCTCCCCAAGTTGTTCGAATATCGAATCGCGGAAACATGACTGCTTGGCCACCCATTTGAACGCAAAAAGCTACTTAATGAAATGAAATTCGTATCACTACCAGTGTATCCATGGACGAATACAACAGGGTTTTTATCCTCTGCAGATGCTTTTGATGGGATGAGGGCAGCAACTAACAATAAACCAAACACCAATGCCATGACTATAATAAACATGTTGTTTACTCTTATAGCCTTCAATGTAAATCCTCCTTTTAAAAATCGAAAGTCTAAATCATCTTAAAATTAAAAAAATAATAAGCTTAATTCACTTATTTTTTACATCTTTGATGTTGCAATCCTCTATGATGATAATCCCAAACTATTCTTCTTCGTAAACAATAAAAATATCTCTAGTTTACTGTTTACATCCATATCACCCCCCTTAAAATAAAAAGCACTTACAATTAATAAAAATCTATTACAATCGTAAATCCTTTAAAATGACAAGTTATCGGATTAAGAATAAAAATATACTTCAAAATAATAATATTTTTCAGAATATTATTAGCGCTATTGCACGTGAATTCTTAAAACCATCATAGTGCAGAATGTTTTTATTTGAATCCTTAATGTAACGATATGATAGGCTCAAGGTCACTTCAAAAGCCCACGTTTGTAAACGTTTACATTTTGGGGTTAATAGAAAAAGCTATTGTTAACTATAAGATTATCTATACTGAACTTGCGTATAAGTTAGCACGTTTTCGAATAAAACACACGGTGCTAAAGCTCTAAAAAAAGGAGAAAGAGAGCATCTATCCTACTAAAATCTTATTTCGAACATACCAAAATTCGACACCACTCTATTTAATCATTGGTTGTTTGCTTATAAAAAAAGAAAAAGAGCCAGTCTTGAGTAATGTATCTCTGTATTCCTTCGATTAGTTTGCCTAACGTTTCCCTCAATTTAAAATCAAATTTATCTTTTAAGTGCCCAAAAATTGATTCCTTTGGGGCATTATTCCGACAGTTTCCACGACATGGCATCGAGTGAACTAATCCTATTTTCACAAACTTTAGGATTGGAGGATCGTATCAAAAAACTTTTATGCGAATGAACTAAAGACTCATAAGCAATATACTAACGCTATTACTTATTATAAAAAGTTTCTGGGTACAAACCAAGGATGGATAGAAGATAAAATCCGTGCCCATATCTAAATCTTGCTAAGCACATCTGGAGGCCAACCGGTGCCACAGGTCCAACCGGGCCAACAGGAGCAGGTGCAGGTATTCCTTATGCATCGGGAGAACCAGTGCCTTTAGTTACCGTGCTTGGCGGGTTAGCAAATACTGGTGCAGTATTAGGGTTTGGTAGTGGATTTGCAGAGGTGGTATAACAGCAGCTAATATTCCTATTACTGCTGGTCAAAAAGTATTACTTGTCTTTTTATCCAACACTTCGGGTGTTAGTCTAGCATCTACAGTTACCGGATTTGCAAGTGCAGGAATAACATTTAACTAAGGTATTTAGTCTAGGGAGGGAACTAACTCCCTTCCTAGATTTTTGTTGTTTTAATAAAAGGTCAGAATGACTTATTACCGAGCAACGAGAAGCATCGTATTTGGATTAAGTTGATGTGCCGCGGCATCCATTATTTTTTCGAGATCTTTGCTGACTTCCTCCAACTGTTCTTCATTATCTACAATAAAAATTGGTGCTCCACCGCCCTTAATATACTTTTCTGCTGTTGTAACGATAGCGATAATTGATGCTTTTTGGTCATTCAATTCGTGTTCTCTCCTCACTTACCTTTATTTGCTTCACTCGGTAAACGAATTGCACTATCAAGCACAGGAACTTGTTCTAACACTGTTTTAATTTGCTTAAAATCCCGTTCTTCTGGCATTAAAAATAAGCCTAATCTTCCATCTTCTAGTTTTCGTTTTGAAAGAGGGATGATAGCTGGTTCACCCTCATCTAGATAAGCGCCAAGAACATTTGCTACATGGTGTAACATCGCTTGTCGTTGACCTATATTAGAAATTGTAACTGTACTATTTTCGTTTTTGGGGATAATGATCGCACCAACAGCGCGTTGTTGAATAATTTGTTTACTTTCTTCTAATCCAACGTTTTTAATATGAATATCGCTTACATAAAGATTAGGTCCTTCAAATCTTATTTCACCTTGTTCGATATGAGCAATAGCTTTTAATACTTTACCAGACATATTTTTTTTAACGAAAATGAGCATTATAATTCCTGCAATAATACCAATGAACATGTGAAAAACTGCAGCAAAAGATGTCACAAGTGCGGTAAACATAACGAGATAGTTTCGACTTTCAAACGCTTGAGCCATCCCTTCTATAAAGGGAGAACCTCTCTTCACTAGCTCAAAATCATCTACTTTTGATAACGTTTCTCTTTCCATATTCCGGACTTCACGAAATTGAGTCGATGCTAGGCCTAGAAATGTAACTGCTGTCCAGTCTTGTTCTAAAATAGCCGGTATAAAAACTGAACCAATGAAGGCGGCGATGAAGCCAAAAGACAAATGAATGATTCTTCCTTGTGGATATGTAGGATATTGTCTAAAGTCAGTGCGCAGAAGAATAACTCGTGCAACACAGCCAAAAACGATTCCTGCAGCAACAGGAATGATATAATTATCCATTTCCTTCTCCTCATAAGAACTAGTTAATATAAATTAGAATAACCATTACATGAGAGATTATGATAAAAACATCCGCAAATCTGATGTTCAGACTTGCGGATGTTTAGTATTATTATTATTTTATTATTTTATTCGTCCCAGACTGTTACTTCTTTCATGACATCTCCTTGCTTAATTCGCAGAACAGTTTCCATTCCTTCAATAACTTGTCCAAACACGGTATGGACTCCATCTAGATGTGGTTGTGGTTCATGGACAATGAAGAACTGACTTCCACCAGTATCCTTTCCAGCATGTGCCATTGATAATGAGCCTGCTACGTGTTTATGTGGATTGCCTTCTGTTTCACATTTTATCGTATAGCCAGGACCACCGGCTCCACTTCCAGTAGGATCGCCACCCTGTGCAACAAAGCCAGGAATCACCCTATGAAATGAGACTCCATTATAAAAGTCGGAATTCG
>DKGO01000007.1 GCA_002453315.1 Caryophanales bacterium UBA6768
CTGGCATTTTCAAAAGTCCTGCGCGTTCTAAACCTTGTAATAGTCCTAAAATTCCACCAACTAATAATGCAATAAATGATACCGTAAAAAATGATAATGTAATTTTTGCGTCTTGCTCATTTGTACCTAAATACTTTTTCACTTTTTTACCTGTTTTTTCTGAAAAGTTTTCATGTAATGCAGTTTCCATTGAATTTTCCTCCCTTCTTTATTTCACCGTAATTGTTGTACTCATTAACTGGTGACCAATGCCACAATATTCGTTACATAAAATTAAATATTCACCTGGTTCATTAAATGTATTTGAAATTTTTTGGATGTGACCAGGTAAGACCATCGCATTTACATTCGTGTCAACTATTTGCATTCCGTGTGTCACATCTTTTGATGTCATAATAAAGTTTACTTTTGCCCCAACTGGCACTTCAATGTCACCAGGATTAAATCTGAATGCTTCAAGTGTCATTACTACATCATACTCATTGTCACCAACTTCAAAGACTCCCGGCTCATCAAAGGGTGCTTCGTTATCAACATTTTGAGGGTCAATTGTATCTTTATGACTCGGTGGTCCCATTCCTAAGGCAAATGCTTGGTATCCGGTAACAACCATCGATCCGAGAATGATAACTACCGCAAAGATGATCCAAATTTCTTCAAACTTATGCATCTTCATTTCCTTTTCCTCCTCACACTTTTATATTCGTGTCATATAGAAATAAAATAATGTTACGATAAAAAATAAAATGCCTCCACCAACAAAAACAATTGAAGAGAATAATGCACCTCTTAGTGAATTTTCATCTGTTTGTTCCACTACTTGACTATCAACCTTTTCATTTGAAACAGACATGAAAATCCCTCCTTCATTAAATTAGTTTTTGATTCAACTTCAGTATATGCTTTTTGACAATGACCACTAGTGATTTAAATCACATGACAAAACCAATGATTGATTATGTTTATGATGATTTTTCCAAATGAATAAACGTTGATATATAAGGGTTTTAGCGATTTACTCGATCCAATTTTAGGAGATTTAAGTTGAGGTAATCAAATTTAAGAGGTTTTAAATGTGGCAAACAATTGACTAGAATATGGCAAATTTGTAAACGTTATTGTAATCGTTATTATGTAGGGGTTTTTGTTTATCATTGCCTTAAATTTTCCAAACTTTTTATGTAGGATATTTCATCATGCAAACTAAAAAACTAGCAAAAGATGCCCTACTAGTTTTTTGTTACAAGATATATAATGTACATGTACGCCTTATAGAAGTGATACAAATTGGTTAGAATCAAAATCATTATTGGACAGAGACCTTCTTGGCCATATTACCGTTCTTATCATTTAATTTATTTCTTCGGGAAATCATCTATTTTATTACATCGTAATAAATAGATCCTTCGCAAAGAAATATAAATAGGCATCGATCTCGTCAATCCCCAAAATATCACACATTGCCTGACGGTATAATTTAATTTGTACTCGATATCTTTCTTTTAAAGTAGTAATTAAACTATCTGTTACATCCTTATCGTTAATCTGATCAGTTTTATAATCAAGTATGATAACACGACCATCCGACATATAAATAAGACAATCTATAATCCCTTGAATTAATACTTTTTCTTCTGTATCACTTTCCCAATCATGATAAATTTCACTCGTTTTTAACGTATACATAAACGGCACTTCTCGTTCAATTTTTTCCGCCCTGGAGAATACCTCTGCTTTTTCATGTTGGAAAAATTGTTCGATTGCCTTTAAATCGATGACTTCCGCCTCTTCTGAAGTTAAACATTCTTTCGCCACCAGTTGCTTAACAAAACCTGCTAAATCTTCCTTCTGCCATTTATCTGTTAATGGTAAATGTTGCATGACTGTATGCATTGCCGTTCCAATTTCAGCGGATGTTAACTTTTTCTCTTCCTGTAAAAACTTCGGACGACTTACTAAAGAAATTTTAGAGCCCCTGACTAACTCATGACTACTATTCTCGTCAATTTCCTCTTGACGCCTTTTTATTTCTGTCACACTTTGCTTCGCACGGGTTATTGTAGCTTCAAAAAACGGATATTTAAATGACAGTTTTTCATCGATTTCAAGAACTCTCTCTTCATCAATTAATTGACTTGGTACTCCTTGCCAATTTGTCATCATTTCACGTAAATCACTTTTAGAAACAACTTCGTCTTCCGTTAAATTCGTTAATTTTCCACCATCCAAAATATGAATGTCCCAAGTTGATTCATCTGCTTTTAAATTTATCCCCGACACTATTTCCACGTCTTCGACACGATGTAATACGTCATTATTTTTATGGCGAATAAGTGCTGGAATAATCCAATCGAAATACGTTTTTGCCCGTTTTCGCAATTGCTTTGAAATAACCAAACTAGATTCCGAACCGGAATTTCCCCAATGACGAGACAATTGATCAGCGAAATTTGCCACTGTCCCTATCATTACTAGTTTTTCCCTAGCCCTTGTCATGGCGACATATAATACACGCATTTCTTCTGACAACAAATGTTGAATCGACACTTCCTTCAACGCTAAAAAATATAATGTTGAATACATAATTTGCTTTTCCGGATCGATAAACTTTGTCGCAAATCCGATATCTTTGTCTAACATATATTTATTTCTAACATCAGAAAAGTTAAATTGTTTGTTCATTCCCCCAATCATGACGACAGGAAATTCTAACCCTTTACTTTTATGAATTGTCATGATTCTTACTACGTCTTCTTGCTCACTTAATGCTCGGGCTTCCCCTAAATCCTTCCTCTGTTCTTGCATTCTTTCGATAAATCTTAAAAATCGAAATAAGCCACGAAAAGACGTTGCTTCATAACTTCGGGCTCGGTCATATAAAGCACGTAAATTTGCCTGTCGTTGTCTGCCACCGGGAATCCCACCGACAAAATCGTAGTAACCTGTCTCCTGAAAGATTTCCCAAATAAGTGCTGAAACCGAGTCTGATTTGGCCATTTCACGGAACTCACTTAACTGTTTTAAAAATGATGAAACAAGTTCACTTCCATCTTGCTCTGTTTTTGCAAATAACATTAATGCCTCATAAAATGTTCCCTTTTGATTCATTAAACGGACATTTGCGAGCTGTTCTTCATTCAAACCAACAATAGGTGACCGTAAAATAGATGCCAATGGAATATCCTGATATGGATTATCAATCACCTTTAACATATTCACCATAACTTGAATTTCCATTGCACTAAAATATCCCGTTTTCATTTCAACATAAACAGGAATTCCTTGTTTCTTTAATTCTTCCATAATCGTTGACAGGCCCGTTAATGACCGCAACAAAATAACAATATCCCGATATTGAATATCACGCATTTGTTGCAAATCTTTATCAAAAATTTGCCGAGGGATGTTATTTTTATTCCCTATCCAATGCTTAATCTTTTCCGCGTACAATCTTGCTTCCATTTGAATGGTCAACAAATCCTCTACCTTCTCTTCCCCATCATCTACATCATCATAATTAGACTGCTCACTGTCACCTTCCTTATCAATGACAACAACTTCAATTTCTGGGTCATGAATCGGTAGGTCATCATAACCTTTATTCCCATATTGTAATGCCGCTTTTTCATCATAAGCAATATTACCAACCGCTTCATCAAAAATTTGTTTAAAAATAAAATTAGCCCCTTGAAGAACTGTTTGACGACTTCTGAAGTTACTTGCCAAATCAATTCTCATTCCTAACGAAGGGTCCTTTTCATAGCGGTTATACTTTTCAATAAATAAACTTGGTTCCGCATGACGGAAACGATAAATGCTTTGTTTCACATCACCGACCATAAACATATTGCCATTTCCGGTTTGGTCACTTACCATTCGTAAAATTGTTTCTTGCACTAAATTAATATCTTGATATTCATCAACCAATACTTCTTTAAATTGCTTTTGATAAAACATAGCAATTGAAGATGGAATTATCTGATCCCCATCCTGTTGTTTTTCCGTTAAAATTTCCAAACAAAAGTGTTCTAAATCAGCAAAATCGACCAAACCCCTTGCCTTTTTTTCTTGTTTAAATCGTTCTTTAAATTCGAGTACTAATTGGACAATCCTATTTACAGAAGGATAAAGTTTTCTCAAATCTCCAATATGGCCTGCTAAATTTCTAGCAAACCAATCTTTGCCCATTTTATTCCAATACGTTCGAAACCGATCACGAAGTTGTTTTATCTCTTCTTTTATTACTTCATCACAGTCAACCGATTTTCTCGATAATGATTTCAATTTTCTACTATTCACTAATGTATACAATTCATCCCAGCAGTTGATATTTTCTAACATTTCATCAATAAGGAGGATATCGGCTTGTAATGCCTCGACATAATGGTATGGTCCATTTGGTCCGTTTGCTAGTTGAATCGCTTTATTTAAATCCCCCCGATAACCTTCCAGCTGATCAACGATTTCGGTTTTTAAAATTTCTAACCATGGTAATTCTTCTCCAGAAAAAACTTCAGGAATATCATAGGCATCAGCCACTTTATCTAACCATTTTTTTGGTGAAGGATGCTGCATGGCGAATGTATATACTGATAAAATTAATGTCTCAACATCGATATCACTTCTGTCATTCGAAAACATGTCAACGACATGAAAAAACTGATTCATTCGTTCCATTTGTTCTTCATCATCAGATGCCCCGTTATCTCCTTTGGAAGATGCCCCATAAGCAGCTTCAAACATTTCATCAATGACAGCTTGTTTAATAAGGTCTATCTCCATTTCATCGGCAATACGAAAAGCCGGATCTATATCTAATAAATAGGCATGTTGACGAACAACGGTTGTACAGAACGAATGTAATGTAGAAATAAATGACCGTTGGATTAACGATAATTGTTTTCTTAAATGAAATGATTGTGGATCTTCTTGAATCGCTAATTCCAACGCTTGTGAAATACGATTTCTCATTTCTTCCGCAGCAGCATTAGTGAATGTGGCAACGAGCATTTCATCTATATTAATCGGATTTTCTTTGTCGAGTAATTTTTGAATAATTCTTTCTACAAGTACTGCTGTCTTTCCTGATCCTGCTGCTGCAGCAACAAGTATGTTGGAACCCTTACTTTGAATTGCCTCCAATTGTTCCTCTGTCCATTGCACCAAGTAAATTACCTCCCCCAACAAATCCCTAAATTAATAAATTACTTTTTATGTATTTCTGTACTTTCTTTTATTTTCTCTAAAATTTTCTCTTCATCCATTGGCACGAGCTTGCGATAATTATTTTCCCGTAATAACGGATCAAATTGACAGACTGATTTAAACGAACAAAATTGACATGCGTGAAAACCATCTTTCTCATATGGATTAATGTCAACTTTACCCGATAAGATCTGTAATCCTGCATCTGCAATTAAATGATGCATATAGTGACGTAACATCGTAAATGTTTCGGTTTCAACTACTTTTGAGCCAGCATAAAAAGTTTCATCTTTTTTCAATCCAAATGGTACCACATGGCTACGCCCAGATTGAATAGAAGTATCCATTTGGGTAACAACATCTAAATCGGAAGTGAGCAACCCTTTCATTTTAAATTGTTTTAATATTTCCTGTTCAATTTGCTCATCTGTTAATGAATAGGCATCTTTAATAAGCGGTTGATGCAGATGAAAATATAATACCCCTGCCGGCTCAGCATCTTTTTCCTTATTGAGCCATTTCGCTGACTGTGTTAACACAACGTCTAAATATGTTAACATTTGTAATGCTAACCCATAATAAACATCTATTAAATCAAGTCCTCTGGCACTAGATTTATAATCAATAATCCGCAAATATAACTGATCATTTTGCAAAAATTGATCAACACGGTCAATCCTTCCACGTAAAACAATTTCATAATTACCATGTAAAGGAATCCTCATTGCATCCAAACCACCACTTTTCTCCTTATCAAGCCCAAATCCTAATTCAACACCGATAGGAGAAAAATTACTGACCCGTGATTGTTCACTTAGAATATATGTTGCCTGGGCAATAATTTTTTGTAGTTTCTGTTGGATATAACGATAACGACTTGAACTTGATAAAATCTTATGCTGTAAATATGGGGCTAAATCATTCATTGCTTTTTCAGCAAATTGATTCGCATCAGCTTTCGTTAACGTACCTAACATTTTATTTGGAACACCATCAAGTCCCTCTTGTGTCCATCTCGTAATCATTTTTAAAGCCTCATGAAACAATTGTCCGATATCAGGGGCTGCCAATGTGTAGGTACGACGCTCTTCTAACCCTAAACTATATTGAGCAAAATGCTGATAAGAGCAGTTATATAACATTTCCAACCGTGACACACTTGCTTTTAACTGTTGTGGATATAACTTTTCTACTGTCTTTTTAGATAAATGGATTGGTTTATTTTCATAAAATAAACTTTGTAATACCCGATTCGTCGTTTCAAAGGCTGTTTCATGTGTCATATACCAATTTAAAACATTCCACCAAACACTTTCTACGGGATAACCCCGAATATATCTTGCCAATTGCGATGTTAATGCAGCTCTTGTCTTTTTAGGTGTCGTAATAAATCGGGATGCTTCCTTTAATTCATCAGGGTCTTGTAATAAAATCGGGTCCCCAAATGTCGGAAAAAACTCATATAATCGTTGAATCATTGGGGAAGGGGTGTTTGCCTTTCCTTCGTGATTGCTTAAACGATAACTGACGTGTAATTCATCAATTGCAGATGAAAATGCTAAATACATATAAAAATTATCATCAAGCAATGTTCTCCGATTACTCGCCGCCAATTGCATACCAAATTGTTTTAAAAATTCTCGTTCTTGTTCATTAATCACCCCATCTATCGGGGGTTTCATTGGCCAAAACCCCTCATTGACCCCTAACAAAAACACTATTTTTTTGGGCCCAATTCTAGAGTGATCAATAGACCCAACGATAACGTGATCCATGGTTGGTGGTACATGTGCAAATTGTAAAGCATCTAATCCAGCATCCAGAATTTCTTTAAATTGATTGAGTGACATTACCTCGTCACCAATCATGTCGACCATTTCATCCAGTAATTGAATAACCCCATTCCACACTTGTTCCTCTTCACGACTTTTTTCTATATTACCTGACTGCTCATAATTATCTCGGCGTTTCTCTAGGGCAAAAGGAACTCGTAAATCAACAATTGTTTTATATAAAATTTCACACCGTTGTTGTACGCTAACCTTACCTTTCATGAGCTTGGCAAATGGGTGTAGCACTTCAATCACTTGATGACGATAGGCATTTATTTTTAATTCTTTCTTCTTTTCCACATCTGTTTGCTTCGCTTCATCAAAACCGCGAAATCGTTGATATTTCCAATCCTGATCAGCAAGCCATTCTGTTTTTGATCTTTTTCCATATTCTAAAACATAATTTTCTAATTGATCAATCGCATCGATCGTTAGTGGGAACTCTTCATTGGTTGAAGGAACCAAGCCGGTTTTTAAGAACCGAAACACATCTTCATAACGCCAATTACTTTGGATAACTTCAAAAATTGATCTAACAAATTCGATAAAAGGATGGTTGAGCATCGTTCGTTTTTCGTCGATAAATACTGGGATACCATAATCTTGAAACATCGTTTTAATTAATTCATTATACGTTTCAGGATCCCGTACATAAATCGCCATATCTTGATATCGGTAATGGTTATTTTTCACTAATGTTAATATTTGTTGAATAACCCCGTCCAGTTCTGCCCGAGGATGAATAGCCTCAGCAATGGTTACTGGTATTGATTGGGTTGTTTCGTATTTCGGTGTCGGTCGGTCATCAAAATATGTTTCAATATGCTGTAAAGCACCATGTTTCATGACGGTATATAATTCGTCTTGTAAAATAACCGGTGTTTCAATTGGGATATTACTGTCCTTAGCAACCTCGTGTAAAACTGCTAATGTTTCTGAAGTTTGGAAAAATAAATCTAATTCTGTTTGTTCCGTTTCGAGTGTTGTCGAATCTAGGGTTAAAGCAATTGACATTCTTTTTGTCACCTTTAATAATTCAGCAATAATCCCTAATTCCTTCGGTGTAAAACGATGAAAACCATCAATATAAATTTCCGCATTATAAAAGAATGGAGTATGGGCAATTTTTTCCGTTAACATTGTTAATTGATCTTCGCCATCAATATATTTATTTTCTAATTGACTCATTAAATGGGCATAAATATAATGTAAATCATCTAATTTATTCGTTAATGAAATATTCCCTGCAGTGAATTTAAGTTGTTCTTCTAAATATTCAGGAGTAATACAGTGTCTTTTAAACTCTGTTATCATTCCCTCTATTTCCTCGATAAACCCTTGTTTTTCCACAGCTTTTTGAAACACCTTAAAAGGTTCTTTTCGCTGCTGAATGATTTTACGTAACATCATTTGCATTCCAGTCGAACTAATAAATTGGCGTGTACTCCCACCTGTTTCTTGTAATACTCGCCAAGCAAGTCGGGAAAAACTAACGATTTGGGCACGAACACTTCCATGGATGTCATCATTTAATAGTTCATACTCTTGTTGGAATGACATCTGTTCAGGAACAACATAGAATATCGGCTTACCTGTCGGATTATCTCTTAATTTTTGTTTCATCTCATCTAAAATAAAGCTACTTTTATTAGCGTTTGCTCGTCCTACAATCATTCTCAACGACATGCAAAACCACTCCCTATCCCTAACAATCTATCAAAAATAAATATGTATCATTGGCTCAAAAATTTAACTTATTAATGAATGGAAACCTCTAATTTTTCATTTTTCCTTTAGTTTTATTATATCATTAACAAGTTTTTTGACGATAGATTATAATTTCTCACATTAAAACTGATGAGAAGATTGTTGATCGAAAAACATTGCATTTTTAGAAAAATTACCAAATGTTGGATTTTTCTTTTGTGTCTCCCTAATAACGTTGATTCTTTTTTCTAATGAATAACGAAATTGTGCTGTACGATGGATTTGATTCATCATAGACCCATATGAAATGGCTAAATCAATACGTTGTCCATTTCTAAATAAAATTTCTGTAAGATTTTTTTCCTTTGGAATAATCATTTCGATATGAGAGTGGGCAATCCAAGAGCATTTAACGTTAATAGGTGAGGCGGTGGGAAAGAAATACATTCCACTAGAGGGATCTATGACAATTGGGGATTTATGGGTGATACCACTAATGTCGCGAGTTCCGTCTAAACGACCTTTCAAACTACTACCGAAATACTTGCAAGCGTTATCAATTACTTTAGTAGGGGGAAAATGCACTACATATTCCCTTGATTCTTCTAAAACGTGTGAGGATTTCGTTCTTCTAGTTTCTGTGTTGTTAGCAAGTATCGCCATCGTTTGGGGATTAATTTCATGGTGTGTAATTACATATTCATTTAACATTATAACTTTCATCTTCCTTTCCATGTTAAATGAAAAATTAGAGGTTACAAATAAATTTAACAGAAAACGGTAAAAAAAGAAACTAAAATGATATTATATAGGTTACTTTCTTCATCAAAAGTTAAATTTTTAATCGTTCGGATAAATTTTGTTGTTGATAAGAAGGCTCGCTTTTTAATGGTGATACGGGAACGCTGGAAACGCCACTGTTTGAATTTCAACACACAAATCTATCAAACCCAGCGCTCGCTAGGACGTCTTACGTTAGGAAAGGAACAAATAAGCTAATTAAATTTATTATAAAGTTATCCACAACCAACAAATTCTATCGTTTCCAAGACAATCAAAAAATATTGTGTATAAACATAGGAGCTATCATTCCACTTAATAAATTAATTGAATAAATTCTTCCTTTGTAATTTTTCCTAAATAATATGGTATATCGATATTTTCTAATGCTTTTTCAATGGACGGACGGTCATGTTTTATCTCTTTCAATGCATTTTCAATATCTGTAACATCACCTAAACCAAAAAAATCCCCATAAATTTTGCATTGCTTAATGACGCCATTTTTCACATCCAGTCTTACATCTAACAGTCCTGAAGGGAATTTATGTGATGCTTGTTTATTAAAGGCAGGTGATTTCCCATAATTCCAATCCCAGAGTTGATATCGACTTTTTGAAATTTCATGAACTTTTTCCCAATCTTTTTCTGTTAGCTCATATCGTGGAACATCTTTTACATCATCAACATTAAAAATGGAACGTAAAATTAAATCCTTAAACTGATCCATCGATATTTTTTCATCAATATATTCAGAAATATTGGCAACTCGACTACGAATCGATTTAATGCCTTTTGATTCTATTTTCTCCTTTTTCACATTTAATGCTGCAACAACATGTTCGATTTCTGAATCAAACATTAATGTCCCATGACTAAACATTCGACCTTTTGTAGAAAATTGTGCATTACCAGATATTTTCCTACCTTCTACAAGCAAGTCATTTCTTCCAATTAATTCGGCTGGTACCCCGATAGAATTCAGGGCCTTAACAACCGGTTCGGTAAACTTGGCAAAATTATGAAAGCTCTCTCCATCATCTTTCGTGATGAAGCTAAAATTTAAATTCCCTTCATCATGGTAAACAGCCCCACCTCCGGAAAGACGGCGAACAACTTTAATATTATTTTCATCAACGTACGCTGTGTTGATCTCTTCGACTGAATTTTGATTTTTGCCAATAATGATAGAGGGGGAATTAATATAGAACAGCAAGTACGTATCTTCTTCCCCAAAATTTTTTAAAACATATTCTTCTAATGCCAAGTTTATGTACGGATCAGTAATTCCTTTATTATCTATAAATTTCATTTAAATCACTCCTCACATCATATTGTAAAATATTTTTCCCCATTTGCAAAATTATTTTAAAATAAATTCATTTATTGTGTTATTTCCACTCGTAACCTTCATATGCCAATGAAATTCCCCCCGTAAATAGTTGGTGCGCTTCCTCAATCAATTGCTCGTGATTTCCGAAATGTGGTAAGTGTGACAATATTAGCTCTTGTACATTTGCTTCTTGTGCAATTTTAGCCGCCTCTTTACTCGTCATATGTCCAGCCTTTGCCGCCTCTTGTCCGGCATAAAAGTTACAGTCCGAAACTAAGGCATCTGCATCACGACAAAACGGAATCCACTCTTCCTGAAAAGCACTATCTGCGGTATAAACAAGCGTCTTTTTTCCATCGGTGATTCTCATTCCAAAACATGGAACAGAATGTGATGTTCGTAAAAATCGAATAAAAAACGGTCCTACATTCAAGGCTTCCATGGGACGATATTCCTTAGCAACCGTATAATCATGATTTAATTTTTCAAATTCTGCTTCATTTTCCGTATGTCCGTAAATTGGTATTTTTCTATCTGTTTCATTTAATAATGACTGTACTAATATCGCATGTTGTAATACACCTATATCCGCTATATGATCAGCATGATAGTGGGAAATTATTACGGCATCAATTTCTGATACGGTTTTATATTTTTGTAAAATAGATAATCCACCACTCCCTATATCTATCAAAAGCATAAATCCATCCTTTTCAAGCACGTAGGTCGATGATGCTTCCCCTTTAGCTGGATAACCTCCCCAATAACCAATTACTGTTAACTTCATTTTTAATCACCCTCCTTAGTGTTATAGTACATTTGTAATTAAATTTATTATTTTCCACATTTGTATTAAAACAGTGTTGACATTTTACATGGTGTTATAGTACAATGAATACAATAATTAAATTAACTTAAAATAAGATACATACAACTGAGGGAGGAATTACTTTGTATAACGTTATCGAGTTTTTCAGAAACTTACCAAAAAAACAATGTTCACATTGTGGTGCTGAAATGGTTGAAAAAGCTGATTGTTACGGAAATCTTTGTGATGAATGTGATCACCCAGCTCGCTAAAATAATGATTCAATCTATCAAGTTTTGCTACTTACCAGTAAGGTATTGATTCAATCACAGAATCCGATTTTCACACTGCGGTCTTTTACTACTACACAAACATTGGGCGAAAGTTCTATCTTTATTCATCCTATTTTGCACAACTGAAAATAAACCGTTGTGCTTTTTCCTTTCCTAATTAAAAGGTAAGCTCAACCACATTGGACTGTTCTCCTTCTAATTCTGTTAAGGGATTATATGGGACCACTGTATATGAGACTTGTTTAAAAAATGATACTTCATTTAAAGTAAAGGTGCCTATACCCTTCACTTCACCAATCAGCTCGGATTCTCCGTTTTCATGTTTATACACTCGATAAACGACTCGCTCATCCTCAGATGGAGTCCAGTTTAATTCGCCTTTTAATAACCTTAAACCACCAAAAGTATATGCCCCCCGCAAATCATCGATAACAGGTAAGTTAATTGGGGTTTCCAAAGCCTTTACATCATCTGGCTTCACAAACTTTGCCGACAATGCTGTATGACGATTTATTTCACTTAAAATTTCCTTTGTTAAAATCGTAGGATTGGAGCTTCCGCCGGTTAAATAATGATGTTCATCAGAATGATCATAACCCATCCACAATGCTGTTACATACTCGGGAGTAAACCCGGCAAACCATATATCTTTTGCATGACCTTCGGCATTTGGGTGTTCAGTCGTTCCCGTTTTTCCCGCGAGTTCATGTGGATAATTCCCTGACTGACCAGTTCCATTTTCAACAACACTTTTTAACATTTCAGTGATCGTCCAAGCTACTTGGGGTGTAAAAACATTTGACGATTTAGGCTTCGCACTGCCTAATAATTCACCTTTATAATTGAAAACCTCCTTAATCGTATGGGCTTCAATTACCTCCCCTCCATGGATAAATGACCGATATCCTTGGGCAATTTGAATCGGTGTTACCCCATCTTTTAATCCACCTAATGCAATAGACAACCCCTCATCCTCAATAGGCATCATTAATTTATTTAAATATGACTTAGAATAATCAACTCCTATTTCATTTAACAGCCAAACTGATGACGTGTTTTTAGAAAGTCTAAGTGCATCATAAAGAGAAACTTCCCCCATATATTGATCATTATGATTATGAACGACATGACCTTCCCACTCCTGTTTTTTATCAGGTAAAATTGAATATGGTTCATATTCACCCGTCATTAATGCCGGAGCATAAACAGCTAAAGGTTTGATTGTCGAACCAGGCTGGCGATTCACATACGTCCGATTTAAATCACCAACACGAAATTGACGACCACCTATTGCTGCTACAATTTGACCTCCTTTTTCGTCCATCATAACAAAAGCACCCTCAATATTATCTTTATTTCCCGGAAAATAGCTATCTTCTTGAAAGTATTCATAGGCTATTTTCTGAAAATCGGGTTGTAAAGACGTTACAATTTTATATCGTCGCTGTCGTAAATCTTCCTGGGATATATTATATTTATTAACCGCTTCTTTAATTGTTAAATCAACATAAGAATGGTAAGCAGTGTTAAGATATCGCTCGGAGACATTTAATTCTATTTCAGTATCTTGTAATTCATTTGCCTCTTCTATCGATAAAAATTCTTTGTCAACCATTAAATTTAACACAAGATTCCTTCGCTCTAATGCTTTTTCTACATCATTAATCGGAGAATATGCGTTAGGAGATTTAACTATTCCAGCTAATAACACCCCTTCCTCAATGGATAGTTCATTTATTGATTTGTCGAAGTATTTATTGGCGGCTGCCTCTACTCCATAATTACCATGTCCAAAATAAATAACGTTTAAATACATTTCTAAAATTTCATCTTTAGTAAATTCTCTTTCTAAATAAAGAGCAATCATCATTTCTTTAGTTTTACGTAACCATGTTTTTTCATTCGTTAAAAATAAATTTTTTGCTAACTGTTGCGTTATTGTACTAGCTCCCTCAGCTTTACTACGTGTGAGTAAGTCTTGGTATATCGCCCGGGCAATTGAACGAAAATCGACACCCGAATGTTCATAAAATCGTCTATCTTCAACAGCGATAAAAGCCTCTTGTACATGATTAGGTATTTGATCTAAATCAACTGGTAAACGAAACTCATCATATAAATACCAAATCACTTCTCCGTCTCCTGTCTCAATCGTTGTCGGTGGGGTAATTGTTAACTGCTCTTCATTAACGAGTAATTTACCACCATATAAAATGATAGTATACCCAATTAAACTTAAGACAAATAAAGCGCCTATTCCAATAATAGTATTTTTAATAGAAAAAAGTTTTGATGAAGATTTCTTTTCAACTTCCTTTTCTTCTTGTTGCTTACTTTCAATTTCCGTACTGTTTTTATGTTTGTCATCATTCCGCTTCTTATTTTTCCGCTCATATTTAACACGATCAGTACGAGAAATAGGACGGAATTTATTATGGTTGGTTATTTCTTTATTTTCAGAGGACTTTCGTTTCTTTCTCGCTAGCCTTGACAAGGTCCCTTTTTTCTCGTTTTCGTCCTTCATGATTTCACCTCTTGAACATACCTTCACTCCATTTCTAAGATTTAATTGAAATGGAAAATCACAGTCATTCGCCAATCACAACTATAAATAAACAACCTCTTCCCATTATACGACATTTTTTTCAATCTAGCATTTCCGTAAAAATTAAAATTTAGTATTGGTATTTTCTTTTCTAATTAGTTTTTATTCGGTAAAATAAGATACAGAATAATTAAAGTGCACTTCCTAAAGGAGGCGTTAATATGTACGGATTTATGACGACTGGTACAACACATTTTTTAAAAAAGTTAATCAAGTCCCATCAAACGACTACATTTTATTTAATGAAATATGCTGGTACCACATTAGTTTATTATGAACATACAAAGAAAAGGAGTATTTTTGTTTCAGGGAAAACCTTCAAAATAATTAAACAATATGGTCAACTTGAACAATCTGGGTTTGTGTCAATGCACCATGTCCCTGTAATGGATGATGTCAAGACGATATTTGAAGAAAAAATGGTAGCGCCATTTCAACAGATGGAAACAACAAATGGAGTAACATCAATAAGATTTCTGCAGCCAACAAAAGGAAACACTTATGTTATATTCATTGTATGGAATTCTGAAAAAGCCTTTCAACAATGGACCCGTGAAAAAATTGACTTTTCATCTATCGTCCGTCAACCCGCCTATTTTGGGGAACGTGCCTTCACCCAAACTTATCGAATGTTAAAGGAAGATGATGAAGCAATAGAATAACGATGTAAAAAATTAAAACGGGAGAAAGGGGCTAACTTAAGTTAAAAATTTTGGCCTCTTCACTTTAGAAAAAATAAGTTACTATAATACAAAAGGAGATGCGTTATAATTTGCACCTCCATTGTGAATTATTTCATTGCCTTGATAATTTCGGGTATGCCAGCAAAAATCAATTTACCTATAATCATCGATAAAAAGATATCTATGCCGATTATATCTGTTAAAAAAAGCAACAGCATTGAAAATAAAACAAACACCCAGCAAATAATAAGAAATCCAATTTTCAAAGAAGCCACCTTCCATAAATGCTTCTTTTTTTGAATTATTAACTAAATCATCACTCAATTTCTAAACCATACCGCTCCCAGTTTATGATGCAAAAAGTAATTTGGATGACGAAAATAATTAATAAAATTAATCCAATTGTCGCTATTGCTATGAATCCAGTAAATAACAAAAGCCCCGATGACATCATCTGACCTGGTATATATTTTTTAACAAATGAAAACATCCCTATAATAACACCCGCTGCAATGAGGATCCAATAGATCCAAAACGGCACAAAAGTTAAATTACCTGTGGCTAAAAAGTTAATTGTGATAAACAACAAAGTGAAAAGAAAAATCACACTTAAAATAAGATTAAAAAGGTTGGTTATATTTGGTTGTTTTTAACAGTTTTAATTATTAACCACGTTGACACACATATAAGGAAAATAGATAAAACTGGTAATATAAGTGGCACGCTATTACCCTCCCATTTATGAATTCATCGTATTACTTAATTCTGATTTACAAATGGCTCTATCATCAATTCTTTTTCCCAAAAAATAGCGCCTACTTTTTTCGTGTAAGTGCCCGTTTTAATGATGTTAGGATGATCCTTTCAAACAATCTAGTAAACTATACCCTAAAACAATTCCTGCTATTGTAATAAATAAGGCACCGTCGATTAGAATGAAATTGACAAATGTAACCATTCCTGTATAAGTTGAGATGAATATCAATACTATAAAAAGGGCAGGTAAAGCAATTGCAATAAATTTTTGCCAGTCAAATGCCCACGGCCTATTTTCTCTTATTTCAATAATTAACTTTGGTAATCTTAGTAATAATCCAATTATAAAAGGGAACACGATTGCAAATATGATAACAGGATAATACTTAAATTCCATTGCCGCTGTATCCTCCAGATGGAATTTGATTTTCATCCCCCAGTAAATTAATACACCTATCCCAATGGTCCATACGAAATAATATAAAAAACGTTTCATGTAAATCAATCTCCTTTCAAATAGTAATAAACAAATGTACTTACATTTTAACGTTGGGATTCGGACCCGATAACTAACAACGTATCAAATTTATTTTAATGTCAATGGGATCATTTCTATGGCTAATGCGAATACAACTGGGAATCCTAGTGACCAAAAACAACATTTTAAAAATCTTTGACATTACTTTTCTCACTTTTCAGATTGAATGCTTCAGTTACTACCAATTATTTCAAATTGTCAGACTTAAATCAATCCTTTTTCTTTAAAAAGGCACTACAAAACGACTATACCAAAAAAGACAGTAGGTATAGCCACTGTCTTAAATACTAAAATATTATTTAAATGATTTTAATTAAAGTTTTAATATTTCTTTCTTCCACAATATCGGAATCACCTGGCAAAAAATAGTACATTTGCTTTTTAAATTTTAATAAATCTAATTAACTACAAATTCATTAAAAAATAATTTGAAGTCATCTTCCTCATGGTATCCAGTAATTCTTGCTACCTCTTCACCATCATCATAATGAACAATAGTCGGTGTTCCCTCAATCTGATATTTATCCATTTCGTCATATTCTAATAAATTCATTTTTTTCATCTCAATATTTAATTCATTTGTTAAAGGAACTACGATAGGTGTCGTTTGTTGACAATAGGAACATGTCGGGCTAAAAAAGTATACTGTCGTGGCATCCCCACTTGCAATTTCTTTTTCTAATTCATTAGGTACAATGATATTATTATATAACGGATCCTTAAGAAGTTTTATTGTTTCTTGGTGTAAATCTTCCTTATCATAAGGGTTATCCACACCTTCTGTAGCTTGTTTGTTTTTATATTGATTAGCAAAAAATAATCCAGCAAATAGTAGTAAAACAATACCTATAATAATTGCCATTTTCGTTTTCATAACTTTCCTCCTCGACAAATTCGTCTATCAATATAGTATGATAAATTAGGTGTTTAAACAATTAATTGATTCTTTCACTTTTTAAAAGAAAGAGATGCGAAATAAATATAACGACAAATGCTGTACCAGCCAAAAATGGAATCGTTATAAAGCCAAAGTAATTTTCGTATTGTAAGGCACAGGATACATCACGGCAAAATCCACCCGTTTGTTGTAACATAGGGACTTTTTGTAATAGGTAGTGATAAATCGATACAAACATCCCAATACCACTTAAAAGTATCGCCGGAAATGCCATTCTAATTTCTTTTTTAATTAATGCAATGCCATAAATAATGACAAGTGGGTACATTAAAATTCTTTGATACCAACAAAGTTCACATGGAGCATAACCTAGTACTTCCGAATAAAATAAGCTTCCAATCATTGCTACCAAAGACTGTATCCAAACAATTAATAATATTGTTTCCTGCTTTTTAGTTAACTGCATCAATTTACCCCTTTATTTATTATTGAAGTTGTTATTATTATACAAATTAAACTCAATAATGAAAAGGGACAATTCTTTTAACATTTTGGCTCTATTAAAGTTAGTTGTTGATAATTGCATTAATCGAATGCTCTATAATAAGGGTAATTTGGTATAATTGGAAAACTAAGTCCGGGTGACAAGCATCGATTAAGAGAATTTCTGATTGAAAAGCTTACTGCTTCATATACAACAGGAACTGTACTTGAAGAGATTTCTGAACGAAAAAATAAAACTGGATATCAATCTTCTACTATGAATCAGAGCATATTGTTCGATTTGAAAAATATACAACCTTGGTTGCTGGCGAAGAAGTTATAAATTATCAAAAGATAATGTATTATGTACTGATGCTTGGTAGGCTTTAAGGGTCTAAGCTGGTGAAAAAGGTATGGAAATAGATCAGTTCAAATCAGACGGAAAGATTCGCACAAAGGGTCTTTATCATATTCAGAACGTTAGCAGTTATCACGGAAGACTACAACGATTTAACGGTGTAGCAACCAAATATTTAGATAATTGTCTTGCTTGGTTTCAAATTCTAGAAGGCATCCATCATCAAAAGAACAAATTCACTATTATGAACCTAATTATCCGAGGAAATCTTATACAAAACAAAGAAACGTATGATACACTGAGGTTAAGTAAATTCACAGTATAAAAAATGTTTTTATTCAGCATTAGGGACAAATTGTCGAGGAAACATTTTGAAACTATACACTTAAACTAACGGTGCAGGTTAGTTTAATAAGAAATCACAAAAGGAATGAGTATTTACTTTAAAATAAGATTAAACAGAGGTTTGAAATGCGAAAAGTTTATCTAGATAGAACAGAATTAACTGGAGCCATAGTTGTAGATTTAAAAGATACTGAGGTAATACCAGCAGGTACAACAATTTATTCTATGAGTGTTTATCATAAAAATGAAGAGTATCAAAAATATGCTGACGATTATGATATTCAATTTATCTTTGACGATGATATTCCACATTTAGGATTTTATACGGTTCCATATGTAGATATTATGGCAAAAGATAGTAAAGGTGGATTTATCGGAACTGTTGGTCAACAATGTGATTTAGAAAGTGACGCACCAATTTGCTATATCAATAGGGGTTTAGAGTGCTTGATAATTTCCGAAAATGGGGAAAGTTTCCTGAGTAATATAGAATCTTGGCAAGACAACTTGAAACCCTATGATAAAATTACCGTTTATCGTTCGAAAGCAAAAGCAGAAATGGAACTAGAATTTATCGATTTGTCTGTTTGCTAGTCCTCCGTCATTATAAATTCATATTGAATTAACTGGTGCTTTAGTTTAACAAAACGTATACTTATGAACTTCAGCAAAAGGGGGCAGTTGTCGAAGAAGCCCTGTGTCTGAATCTGGCTATTTTGTTGAGGGAATGACATATCAAATTCTAAATATGTATTAGATTTAGTGGCAAAAGACTTTAAGACGAGGAGAGGATATTATAACGAAAAAAATACATATTTACAACATCACAGTATCAACTGGAGAGCAGTTTAAAAACGGACGAACTGAGGGGGAAATCAGCAGAAAGTACTCAGGTATTGCAACGGATTTTATTCCTGTAGAAAATGAAGATGGTCAAACAGTAGAATTAACGAAATATCAAATTGTTAAAGCTGAATAGGTTGATGTTGAAGAATAAAAATTATGCTTCAATCGGGCGCAATTATGAAAAAACTTGTCAAGTCTATTCTGTTTCAAAATTCTGCTATTTCTATTATATAATAAGATTAAATACTTGAACGGAGGGTTAATATGGGTTGGCAAGAAGTACAGGAACGTTTCCCGAATGAATGGGTTGTTTTAGAAGTTATAAATGCGCATTCAAGCAGTGGTTATAGATACATTGAAGACGTTGTAATTGTAGATAGATTTGAAAATTCCATAGAAGCAATGGGATCGATATGACGAACTACGAAAAGACCAACCACAACGTGAATATTGTTTTTTCCATACTTCTCGAGAAAATTTAGTGGCTCGTGAAAAGTATGTGGGAATTCGGGGGTTAAGATGAAAATTAATATTCAATATGGTCTCCCTTTTGTTGAACTTGAAGAAACATTTCGTGGAAAGAAGTTGAGATTAGATCACGTATTATTAGACACGGGATCAGCTGGAACTATTTTCAATGCAAATGTTGTAGAAGGGATAGACGTTGTTCCAGAAAAAAACGATACTGTTGATACAATCCGACGCGTTGGCGGTGTAGAATACGTTTACGTAAAGAATTTTGATTTGATACAATTTGATGAAATCAGCCAAAAAGATTTCGAAGTTGAAATTGGAAATATGGATTACGGGATGACAATTGACGGTATCCTAGGATTCGACTTTATAAGTGCTTCAAAACTCGTAATCGATACGGATAAAATGCTGGTTTATACATCGATATAATTTGATGAATTGTTGGTCTTTTTTAAGGCGAATAATTCATCATTTTAAATTCAAAACAATATTATTGGGATTTTCGTAGAGATCATCCAATGCAACAATCGGGCGCAATTGTTGCATAAAGGGTTGTGTTAGAATTGGGCCATGTTGTGGTATAAATTATGTTAATGGGAAGTGTTATTAATGGAAATTTTATTTCTTTTTATTGTGATATTTTTATTTATGTTAATAGCAAATTTGATTGCTTACAAATTCTTCCCTAAAGGGAAAAGAGAGAATGTTAAATCAAGTGCAGCAGTGATTATTATGTTGCAACTTACTATATTAACCTCAATCTATATGTTAGTTGTTTAATTAGAATAATACTTTGTAAAAATGACTTTATACAACTAACGGGCGCGATTGTTGCATAAGAAAACATATATAAACATAGGAACTTCCATTAACTGGGGGTTCGTAGTTTTTTTATAATAAAACAACATTGAACTTTAACAGAGCCAACATTTTAATCAAAAAAATAATAAAAGCATCTATCGTTCATTAAACATTTAGAAACGAAGGGGATCATTTCAAAGAAACATTTAATATCGATAAGATGCTCTTATTTACGAATAGGGATTAATTACTCTGCATGAGCAATTTTAACTTGAAACTGTTTTCTTAAGTTGCGTATTTCACTTTCATCTAACGGTACTAATGGTAACCTAACATCTCCTACATAAACACCAATGATGTTAAGCAGGGCTTTAATCGGTGATGGACTTGGTGCAGAAAAGACTGCTTGAAATGTCGGTAATAATTGTTGATGGTAATTAGCAGCTAGTTTTACATCACCTTTTTTAAATGCAGTAACCATTTCTTGCATTTCGTTTCCTACAATATGTGATGAGACGGAGACAATCCCCGTACCACCAACAGATAAAACCGGAAGTGTTAATGAGTCATCACCACTATACAAGGTAAAACCTTCTGGTGTTCGACTAATGATTTCTGTGATTGCTTCTAAATCACCACTTGCTTCTTTTACACTAACGATATTTTCGATTTGTGATAGTTTTACTACTGTGTCAACTTCCATATTACAGCCTGTTCTACCCGGAATATTGTATAACATTATGGGTAGCAGTGTCGCTTCAGCAATTAATTTAAAGTGTTCATAAATTCCTTCTTGAGGAGGTCGATTATAGTAAGGGACAACAAGCATAATACCATCTACACCAATTTTCTCAGCAGTTTTTGTCAATTCAACCGATTCTCTCGTATTATTACTTCCGGTACCAGCAATCACAGGAATTCTCCCTGCCACTTGTTGAACGACAAATTGATATAATTCAATTTTTTCTTCTGTAGATAATGTTGGACTCTCCCCTGTCGTTCCAGAAACGACTACTGCATCTGTTCCATTTGCAATTAGATGCTCGAGTAACTTTTTTGTTGCTTGATAATCGATTTCTCCTTTTTGATCAAACGGAGTCACCATTGCCGTCAAAACTTGCCCAAAATTCATTTTTCTCCACACCCTTTATATATTTATCATACTAAAGGCTATTTCGAATCAAACGACGAAATGAAAAAGCAACAGCGACGGCTCGCTGTTGCATAGAATGTAATGTTCATACATTTCCGTGCGTAAGATAGCCCTCCATATAGTTTCCTATATGACAGTCCTACATTTATTCAATGTAGACCCAGCATAATGTTCATGAGAAATAACATTTAGCTTCGGCAAATTCCCCTTTCAACAATCTTCAACAGGTCTCATACCTTCCAATTATTTACTCTTGGTTTTTGCTCCTCCATACTCACTTAATTACTTTAGTGAATGTAGAAATATTCAATTAACAATACTGTAACAAATGTATTTTAACTTTTCAAGTAAAAAGGTATGGTTTTTATTTATTATATGATATCCAGTTTAATGTGTGAATATAAAGATATCATATTCCAATCTTTAGCACTCGTTGTTTATGACTAACAAATAAAACGAAAAGAAAAAACACTTATCCCGTTAGCATATTAACATAAATTCCCATTGTCTTTATGCATGCAACCGATAAAGTGTTTCTCTTGTTCAAAACTTTTATTTATTTACTTGTTTTTCAGCTAAATCACCAACAAAAGGTAATTTAACCATTTTGTTTTGGTATGCTTGGATCATTAAGTAAATCCATAAAATAAACGTTCCTAGACCAAGTACAAAATTAAATAATGTAATAAGTATTCCTAAAATCCAACCTACCCCAGGAATTACCGCTACTATGAATCCGATGATTGATAAACCAATAAAGATAACGACGATCCCTGCCCATACAAAAATGGATTGCCAAGCATGGAAACGAACAAAGCGGTTATCTTTTTCAAGTAGTAGAAAAACGATACCAGTGATTAATCCGAATAAATAAGTTAATAGTCCGGCAATATTTTGGTCTAAACCTGTACTAGTACCTGATGAACTAGTTTGGTTACCGCTTTCATTATTTTCTACTTGAGTTAAATCCTCATTTTTATTTTCAGACACACTTACCCCTCCTTTTATTATTCTACTACCTATTATACATAAAATATATTATTTTTGTTAAAAAATCACAATTATTTTTGGAAAATTGATTCTTTTCACCTAATTAATAA
>DKGO01000004.1 GCA_002453315.1 Caryophanales bacterium UBA6768
TGACGCTATTTTGGGGATTCTCATTGCAACTGCTCGACGTATTCCTCAATTAGACCATTATGTAAAAAGTGGTCAATGGCAAGGCAATTTGACTGCTGACTACTACGGTGTTGATGTCCATCACAAAACAGTTGGGATTATTGGTATGGGCGAAATTGGACAGGCAATCGGTCATCGGGCACATAACGGTTTTCATATGAATGTGTTATATCATAACCGTTCACGGAAACCCGAAGCGGAAAAATTATTAAATGCGACTTATTGTGACATGGACGAGTTGTTGGAGAGGTCAAATTTTGTCGTTTTAATGACTCCTTTAACGAAGGAAACAGAGGGAATGATTGGTGAAAGAGAATTTAAATTAATGAAAAAGTCAGCCATATTTATTAACGGTTCCCGTGGCGGAACAATTGTTGAAAGTGACCTCATTCAGGCACTTAAAAACGGAGAAATTGCTGCTGCTGGACTGGATGTCTTTGAAAAAGAACCTGTTGATCGGGATAATCCGTTACTTAAAATGCCTAATGTTGTTACTTTACCGCATATCGGATCATCTACCTTTGCGACTGAATTAAAAATGTCCCATTTAGCTTGTGACAATATGTTGGCGGGATTAGACGGTAAAAAACCTCCAACTTTAATTGATGAATCGGTTTGGAAAAATACTTGACTGTCAATATTTCTGGGTTGATATGATTTTTTTAAATAAAGTGGTTTTTCATTATTTTCTTGCGGAATTCAGTTTGAAGGAGTCCAAGAATTAAACACAATCTGGCATAATCGTATTATAAGTTCAACATAATGAGACTTGTTAATCTTATAATACGACTATCCAATTGTTGAGTAGGCCTTTTCACCCTTCATTACCCTTCTCATCAGGATTCGTGAAAAACATCGACATCAAAACCATAAAAACAGGCAATAAACTCCATAGGAAAAAGCCCCATTGTTGTGTTATTAGTGATAAAATTAAGAAGAAAACAAGTGTTACAATCGAAATAAAAATAGTGCTTTTTTGATATTTACTCACTTAAAAACACCCTTTCTACGTTGTCTGAAAATGATTTTTTCAACCAAATAAAAAAGCTAATCTAGATATTTTCTATGCTAAATCTTTGCAGCCTATAATACACTGGGATTAAGCAGTTTTCAATGGAAATACCATTTTTTATACAATCTATGAATAAATGATTTTAGAAACGAATATTGATATTGGGTAAAACATTTTTTTCACAACAATGTTTTCCATAAGAGGGGGATTTGTCGATAACAACCATTTCATTTTCACAATCCCCCAGTCCCCAACAAAATGAATGATTTTATTTAACAATAATTTCTGTTTTACTAAAGCCATCCTTTGTTTTTGTCACTTCGAGCATCGCCGGAAAGTTCATTTTCAATTCATCGACATGGGAAATTACTCCGATGATTCGCCCGTCTTGTTGTAAATGAACTAATGCGTCAATTGCTTTTTGTAATGACTCTGCATCTAATGAACCGAAGCCTTCATCAATGAACATTGTTTCGATTGATACCGAACCTTGAAAACTTTGAATGACATCTGACATACCCAACGCTAAACATAATGAAGCAATAAATTTCTCCCCACCAGATAGTGTTTTCACATCTCGTGTTTGGCTTGTATACGTATCATAAACATCAATCGATAAGCCACTTTGACGACCACGAGATTCCTGTCGATCACTTCGCAGTAATCGGTATTGCCCATTTGACAAATCATAAAAACGGACATTGGCAGCTTGCATAATTTGCTCAAGAAAATCGATTTGTAAAAAACGTTCCAACGATATTTTCTGTTCGTTTTGTCCGCGAACTGTATCATGCAATTCTACCACCATCGATAATTTCTTCTCTAATTTTTCTGAACGTTTCCAAATATCTTGTAATTTTCCAATTGTTGAGGCAATCTCTTTAAAATTTTCCTTGGAGCGATTATAGTGTTCATACGCCACGTCTTGTGTTTCTTTTAATTGTCTTAACTTTTCTTCCAATTCATGTAAGTCTAACCGTTCCCTACCCTTCAATAAACCTGTTAACTCATCCACTTGTTTCGTTAAGGTATGAACGGTTTGCTTGTAATGACTTATCTCCCTCTCTAATTTATCTCTAGTTTCGGCATTTAGTCTTGCCACTTTATAAGCCTTTTCAGTAGAAAACTCACTCGAAGTTAACTGTGCTAAAAATTCCTTTTTAGCTAACGACAATTTTCCCTCGACACTTACCATTTGTTCTTCTGCACTTTTTAACGATGTAGACATTTCTGTAGATACCTTTTCAGCCTTTTTCAACTCTTCTTGAACAGATTCCCACAATGCCAACATTTTATGATAAGTTAATTCTTTCGCCTTCAATTTCGCTTGTAAAATGTCAACCCGTTGTAATTCTTCAGGAATCTTTTCCATTTGTGTATTAAATGTTGCTAATTTTGTTGTAAAATCGTTCTGTTTTTTCTGCCATAATTCATTTATTGTTTCTCTTTCTTTCGTTTTAGACTTAACTAATTCTTCAGCTTCTTTTTGCACCTTTTTCAAATCAGTTAATTTTTGTTCATTCTTTTCTAATTCAGAAACCTCACCATTCATTTTCTTACCCTGTTCAACTACTTCCACGACCTTTGTTGCAATTTCAGATTCAGCAATTTCATGGTTTGCCTTTATATCCCGTGCTATTTTTTCTAGTTGTGCAACATTTGCATCATATTGCCCTTTTACCTTACTAACATCATTACGAGCCACTTCAAAATCCCGTTTCAACCGATCTAATGTTTCTTTTTCAACTGTTCCTTCTGTCACTGTCGCTTTATGAGGATGATGGGCACTCCCACAAACAGGACACTCATCCCCTTCCAATAATTGTGATGCTAATAAATAAGCTTGATTATGTTGCCATGACTTTTCTGCCTCATTATATTCCGCTTCAATCTCCTTTAAAACTTTTTGTTTTTCCAGAACTTTTTCCTTTAATTTGTTAATTTCCTTCGTTTGAATGATATAGCTGTTTAATAAATTATATTTTGAGCGTAATTCGTTAATTTTATATTTCTTTTCCCGATTTTCATTAATATTTTCCGTTAATTTTTCTATTTCAGTTCGTCGATTTTCAATATTATCACTGTTTTCATCAACATACTTTTTCAAATCTTTAACCTTTTTATCCAATTGTTCGAGCTCATTCTTATCTCTTACTAATTCTTTCCTTGTCGACTCACTTGCTATCACAACTTTTTCAAATTCCTTATATTGATAAATTTCCTGATATAAATCCTCGCGTTCTTTTGTCCTATCATTTTCGATGGAATACTTCCCCTTAGCCTTTTCCAAAACAGATGCTGCCTGTTCCAAAAGTTCTTTTGTATCTTTTACGGCTTGTACCTGTTTCTGTTGTTCTTCCTGTCGTTGTAGAAAATGCAGTTCATAAGGTTCAATTAATTGTGCTTTTTTTGCCGCCTCCAACTTCTCTTCTTTTTCCGACATCAATTGACGCTTTTCAAGTAATTCATCTAAACTCTTTTTCTTTTCAGCTAATGAATCAAACTGTTTATTTAATTCTGTCGCATCATATACTTCCTTTTGCATTTTTTCATATTTTTTAGCCTGCCCAAGATAAGTCTGTTCATCAATTTGCTTTTTTACATCAAAATATCGTTTTTCCTCTTCCAAAGCAGGAATCATCTGACTCATATGATAATATTCCTGTTCCAGCAACTGAAACAAAGGAGATTCATCACGCTTTTCTATCTTATTGGGAATATTTCCAATATAAATTTCCATTGCTCGTTTTTCGTGATCCAAATCATTTTCTAGCTTATTGCGCTTCTCTTTTAACAATGCATTCATATGCTGAAATCGGTCAGTTTTAAACAATTTTCTTAAAATAACTTCCTTATTTTCGGTTGATGAGGTTAGTAATTTCCGGAATTCCCCTTGTGGCAACATGACAATTTGTCGAAATTGGTTATGATTCAATCCGATTAATTCCTCGACTTTTTCATTTATATCTGTCACCATTTGCCGGTCAACACAAGGAATTTCTTCCCCGTCAATAATTTGATAAAATTCATGTTTGTCCCCTGTACTTGATACATTGCCTTCTTTCACATGGGGCATTTGCCGAAAGATTCGATATTGTCTGCCACTCAAACTGAACCTCAATTCGACAGATGTATGTACATCATCTTCCGCAAACTGACTCCGCAACATTCTAACATTATCCCTGTCGCTCCCGCTGGCTAAACCGTACAATGCAAAACAAATCGCATCAAAAATGGTCGTCTTTCCAGCACCAGTAACACCCGAAATAACATATAAATTTTGTTCATTTAATTTATTTAAATCAATTTTTTCTACCTCTTTATATGGTCCAAAGGCAATCATCGTTAATGCTAATGGTTTCATCGTCATCCACCTCTTAAAAAAACTTACAATCTATTTAATCTCTAATTTACTAGCACTGTTTCATTTTCAATTTTCAATAATTCATCTAACACTTCTTTAAACATTTCTTCCATTTCCTCTGACACTTCTTTGCCTGTCATTTCCATATAAAAAGCCGTAAATAATTGTAAATCAGATAACTCTTTTACCTGTTTCTGGCCTGTTGTTTGCATTGATTGAATGAACGGGTCATGACTTCTTTCCACATGCATCGCATTCGGAAAAATAGACCGAACTTTTTCCATCGGTGTAAGTACGATTTGCTCGTCCAACAATTTGACAAAAACGTAATCATCATTCATCGGTAACGTTAAAATGTCAGCCATTGTTTTTTCTACCGTTCGTAAATCCCGAATTGGTTGCAAATTTCGTTTTTCTACAGTGACTTCTCCCTTTTCATCCAAATTAACGATATAAAATCCTTTTTTATGATTTTCTTCCGAAAGCGAATATTTTAACGGTGAGCCAGCATATTTTATTTTGTCATGTAACACTTGATGGGCTTGGTGTAAATGTCCCAAAGCTGTATAATGAAAAGGTTCAAAATGGTGAGCATTGACATATTCGGCACCACCGATTGATAACGGTTTTTCACTGTCACTCGTATTCGCCTCTTCCTCGCCATAAGGGGTGACAAAAGCATGTCCGACAAAAACATGACGGACATTGACGTCCATATTTTCGGAAATTTTATCAATAATAAATTTCATCGCATCTTCATGACTTTTTATAGGATCATCCTTGAATATATTTCTCACAATACTTGGATCAGTATAAGGGATTAAATGAAAATAAATTTCACCATGGTCATCACTGAGCACAATAGGGGTCAAAGATTCATCTAATTGACTAACGAGATAAAAGCCATTTTCACGCATAATGCTTGTCCCAAAATGAAGCCGGGTTGGACTATCATGGTTGCCGGCAATCGCTAAAACAGGAATCTGCCAATCTAGTACAATTTTACCAATCACACGGTCAAACAATTGAATTGCTTCAGGGGGTGGAATGGCCCGGTCATAAATATCTCCGGCAATAATGATAGCATCTGGTTTTTCTCCTTCAATTTCTTGTAAAAATTCATCCAAAATATGTGCCTGATCTTCAATCATTGAGACACCTTGGACAATTTTTCCTAAATGCCAATCGGCTGTATGAAAAATTTTCACGTTTAAACACCTCTTTAGAAATTTGCTTTACATTTATTCGAATTTTTCTATGAAAACATTTACAATCAATACTATCATTATATACGAATTTACTAGAAAATTTAATAGGAGGCAATGATGGTAAAAAAACTAATTCATTTAGAGGGTTTTGCAGTATTTATGTCGATGATTGTTTTGTATGCTCACTATGGGGGAAGCTGGTGGATTTTTTTCTTATTCTTGCTTTCACCTGACATTTCAGCATTTGCTTATTTAGTAGATGAGAAAGTTGGTGCTATCATTTATAATCTCTTCCACACGTATGCTTTTTCAGTACCAGCTTTGTTGATTGGATTTTTGCTCAATCATCATATAATTATGATAATTGGCATTATTTGGGTTGCTCATATAGGTATAGACCGTTTATTTGGTTACGGCCTAAAAAATCCGACAGCATTTAAAGATACACATCTACAAAAAATTTAATTAAGCCCTATTAAGGAATAATTTTATGCAAAAGGCTACTGTTATTCCGAATAAAAAATGACCGATAACCCAATGGATTAATGCAATGGCAGAAAGTAATTCAGGAGTCCTTTCTGATAATGTCGTCGTTGGATAAATCATCATGCCAATGGCGATTGAAATAGTTGGGATTCTCCAAAATGTTTGACGTCTGGTCCAGTTAAGTTTTTTCATAACGAAGATCATTAAGGATACAATAATAATAGATACAATGATATGAAAGGAAAACTCGATCATCTCGGGGAATTTATAAGTTTTCAGAATAGGAAAATAATCGATGTTTAATAAAAGGGTATACACTTTAATTTCATAGAAGGTTTCAATGACCTTAAAATACATGCCAATAGCGATGCTTGACATAACACCAACAATAACAGTGTAAATTAGGTTAGTGCCACCCATTTTATTTTGATGATGTCTAGAACTTTGTCCATTGTTCAATTTCTCAACCACCCTCATTTAATAGGAATAATAAAGATTTTGATATTGTGTTCCTTAAATTTGTGTGTAGCTGTTTATCATTACAATATAACCAATAAGATTGATTATCAAGATTTCAACGCAAACCAAGCAAAATATTCATAAACATCACACCCAATGCTTACACTATTCATACTTCGGGTATAGCAAAATATATTAAAACTTAAAGGGGAGAAAATCCATGGTATATGAAAACAAACAAAACTGGCCCAGAAAATATGACATAAACAAACTTGTTACACGCAATCTAGATATAGATAAAATTAAGAGTGGCGATAAAATATCCGTAAGACGTAATGATCGTTATGCTGATCCTGGTGACGAACTTGAACTAAAGGGACAGGCCTTTATTATTAAAGATGTCTATCCACAAAAATTGAAAGACATGACAGATGAAATGGCTAATCAGGAAGGTTATGCTAACTTAGGGGAATATAAAGAGGCCCTTACCTCCATTCATCAAGGAGCAGTATGGGACCCAGAAAGTATCGTATGGGTGCATGAATTTAAACAAAAAGAATAACGATTTGTCAGCCACTGACATCTTAAAGTGCCAGAAAATAAAGATGCGATCCATTTTGGATTAGCATCTTTTTTGAATTCAATTCACAGAAGTTTTAGTTTCCTGGTAAAATCTTCTCCAACAATTGATAAATTAGCCAATGATCAGTTCGACCGGAATATAGCATTAAAAATGAAATAAACAATTAATTTCCCTTTTCTATTTCTTTTTTCGCCTGCAAAATTAATGGAAGTGAAAATACCATACCTACAAATGGTATCATCATTTTCATGAAAGAGGCTAATGCCCCATCTTCATACAGTAAATTATTCGGGACAATTAACACAAATAACACTGCTAATATCAATGGAGATAGTGCGGAAAAACGTTTCCCAACATTACTAGAAGGCATTTGTTTTGGTATATTTATTACTAACAATATCATCAACAAAAGTAAAATCAATATAGAAATCCAACCGGGAATAGAGATAAAAAAACCTCCCTTTTTCATTTTCACACAATTTGATTCAATAATCTTTAGTAGTCACAGTAACCCCTAATGAATCATAAAACATTTCTCTTTAATATTCTTTGTCATCACCTTGATACTTAATTGGTTTTCTGCTCAGGAAATCATCCATCCAATCATCTTTATCTTGGTCATCAATCCATTGAACAACCTTTTTCTCATCTGCATCAGTTTGTTTTTCATGATCATTCCCTTTTTCTACTATAACAAATCACCCCTTCATTTTATTTAGGATCATTGCATCTCTAGTATACTTCATTTGGAATTATCTAACAATGACCCTTTTATCGAAATTTCCTTTATTACGATAATTGGGCTATAATAACTAATTGGTAATTGTATTTTTGACAGAGAAGGTGCACAAGTTATGTGGTTTATTTTTTCACTCCTGACAGCTTTTGCCTGGGGAGCTGCTAATTTATTTTATAAAAAAGGCTCAAATCCAGATGATAAATACAGCCATTTAAAAATCGTCACATTAGTCGGTTTTGTCATGGGAATTCATGCGACATTTTATTTAATTTACAAAGGACATCCATTTGACCCGTTTGATATGATCCGATATTTGCCCGTATCATCAATGTACATTTTATCAATGACGATTGGCTATATAGGATTACGTTATATCGAACTGTCCATTGCTGCACCAGTGCAAAATTCAGCTGGTGCTGTAAGTGCTATTTTACTTTTCATCTTTTTTCCAAGGGAATTAAGTATCATGGCTATTTTTGGTATTATTGTCGTCACTGTCGGTGTCATTGGTTTGGCTATTTTAGAAAAACAGGCTGAAAATGAAGTGTTAAAATCTAATCGTGTAATTATTGATAAAAAATATCAAATTGGCGTTTTAGCGATAACGTTTCCGATTTTGTATGCGATTATCGATGGACTTGGAACTTTCGCCGATGGAATTTACCTAGATGAATTAACTCTAATTAGCGAGGAATCCGCCTTAATTGCTTATGAATATACGTTTCTCATTTGTGCGATTGGCTGCTATATTTATCTTAAATTTTTTAAAAAGGAAAAATTTATTCTCATTAAAGAACGGGATAAAGGTCTTGCCGCTATTTTAGAAACAACAGGACAGTTTTTTTACGTCTTTGCGATGGCAGGAAATGCATTATTTGCTGCCCCTTTAATTGCAGCACATGGAATTTTCTCTGTCATTTTATCGCGAATATTTTTAAAAGAAATCATGACAAAAAAGCAATACTTAATGATTGCGATTGTCATGATCGGGATCATTTTGCTCGGGTTAATGGAAGAAATGTGATTTTGTATCATCCGGTATAAGTCACTATTCTCCTATTAATTTAGAAATAATGCCCACAATTCAGTTGTTTTTTAATTAGATTTTTATGTATTTTCGACTGAAATGATTAA
>DKGO01000214.1 GCA_002453315.1 Caryophanales bacterium UBA6768
GTTTGTTGTCAAAACGGAAAATGGAACGGTTATCGCAAATGAATTAGTTATTGTCACAAATGCTTATTCTGGGGATCTACAAACAACCATTAAAAGGTCGGTTGTGCCTGTAGAGAGTATCATGATCGCAACCGAGCCACTAGAAAAAGCTATCATAGAAAACCTTATTCCTAACAATCGGGCAATCTCTGATACGAAAAATTTACTATACTACTTTAGAAGAACAGCTGATCATCGACTTGCCTTCGGTGGTTCAGGTAGGTCTTCTAGTAAACGGGATCAAAATCGTTTATACAGTAATTTACATGCCGGAATGGTAGATGTTTTTCCCCAGCTGAAAAAGGCCCGAATTGAATATACTTGGGGAGGGAAGGTCGGATTTACTCAATCGATGCTTCCCTATATCGGTCAATTAGAAGATGGGGTTCACTATGCATTTGGATATGGAGGGCATGGGGCAGCAATGGCCTCCATGTTAGGGAAAATCATAGCACAATCCATTATCCTAAAAGAAATCCAAAACACCCCATTGCATATTGACCAACTACAACCGATTCCATTTCATAGTCAACATGCTAAAGCTGTCGGGATGTTAAAGTTTTATAAAAAGCTCCAAGATGTTATTTCATAGATACTTGTGTAACGGGATTGATTTTTTAAGAAAGGATTGAAAGAAAATTGATCAAAACATTACATTTACAGGGTAGTCCTAAGGAAATTGGTCATTTACATGGGAAACATGGCAAGGAACAAGTGATGAAAAGTCTAGAAACTTATGAAAAACTTTTTCACGGCTATCAAAATATTAATTGGCAGGAAGCAAAAAACCGGGCACTTTTTCATTTAGATTCAATCGAAGCACATGATGTTCAATTAGTGGAAGAAATGGAAGGTATAGCCGAGGGGGCAAATGTCGATTTCGAAGATATCCTTGCCTTAAATGCTCGAAGTGAAATTGCATTAGGAGCTTATGGGGGAAAAGGCTTTTCGGATGGTTGTACAGCAATTGCAACATTTTCCCCCGTAAGTAAAGATACGATTATCGGCCAAAATTGGGATTGGAAAGAATCCCAGATTGATAGTTTACTTTTATTAAAAATAAAGCAGGAAGTAAAGCCAAACATTACGATGGTGACGGAGGGTGGGATAATTGGAAAAATTGGTCATAATAACGCTGGATTAGGTGTTTGTTTCAATGCACTATTAACTGATCAAAAATCAAACGAAATCCCGATTCATCTTGCACTTCGTTCCGTTCTCAATTCTTATACATTATCCGAGGCCATTTCTAAATTAAAAGACGGACAAACAGCTGCTTCCGCTAGCCTAGTTATTGGTAAAGCCGATGAATCCAAAGCAGGGTTAGCTGTCAATGTAGAAGTATCGCCATTTGGAATTGATCTAGTTGGTGGTGAAAATGGGTCACTCGTCCATACTAACCACATCATCTCACCAATTATTAAAAAACGCTTAACAGATATGAATGAATTTATCTTTGATGGCTCAATGATGCGTTATAAAAGGGCTGAACAACTGATTAATATAGCTAAAGCCGAACAAGTTCCAATTGACGAAACGACCTACATGAATTGGTTATGTGACACATTTAATGAACCTGAATCAATTAATCACGGGAAAAATGACTTAACACCCGAACATCGTCAAATGGTTACTGTGTTTTCAATTGTCATGAATTTATCACAACGAAAAACATTCTTTTGTATTGGTAGACCAGCTATAGAAAACTACGTTAGCATTTAAAGGTGACTTCCAGTTAAAGTTCAATATTGCAATACTAAATATTATAACCACGGTATTTCTATGGGTTGTTTCATAGCATTCACTGCCTATGACCTACACCGACATAGACCCAATCGAATTCATGGGCTGTAGTGGAGAACAAGGGTAATTTATATAATAGCTAAACCAAAAAGTACGAAAGGAGTTGTCATTTTATGGAGAAGGAACTAATTATACGGCTAATACAGAAAGAAGATATTCCTTACATCGTTAAGATGGCTCAAAAGGGATTTGATAACCCAGATATCGCATTTGAAGAACAGCACTATGAAAGCCATATTAATATTTTTCCAGAAGGGCAAATTTGTATTGAATATGACGGGAAAATAATCGGTTCATGCTCCAGTTTAATTGTTAATTACGATGAATATGGAGATGGCCATTCCTTTTCAGAAATCTCCGGCAATAACTTTATCACTAATCATAATCCAAATGGAAAACATTTATATGGTATTGATGTCGTCGTTGACTTGAACTATCGACATTTAAAAATTGGTCGACGTCTATATGAAGAACGACGCAAATTATGTAAGCGTTATAATCTGAAAAGTATTATTTTTGGAGGACGAATTCCCAACTATCACACATATGCCAATGAAATGACTGCAGAACAATATGTTCAACATGTCGAACAACAAAAAATCTATGATCCTGTTCTTCGTTTTCAATTGATGAATGGATTTAAGATTCGTGGTATCAAGGAAAAGTATTTGCAACATGATTGGGCTTCATTGGAATATGCTACCTTATTAGAATGGGAAAATATTGATTATGTTCCAGAAGAAAAACAATATTACCAACATGCTGAACCCATCCGGATTGCTTCGATTCAATATCAGCTGAGACAGGTCGATGATTTTGGACAATTTTCATCAATTTGTGAATATTTCATTCAATCCAGTTCGAAAAAAAGAGTTGATTTCATCGTCTTTCCGGCAACATTGACTGAACAACTTCTTTCATTCACATCTGAAAAAGTACCAAGAAAGCAAATTGATTTTTTGACCACTTTCACTAACAAATATGAAGACCTTTTTACCGATTTAGCGATTAGGTATAACGTCAATATTGTGGCTGGGTCACATTTTATTAATCGTAATGATGATATCTTTGAATTATCCTATCTATTTCATCGAAATGGAAAAATTGATAAACAAGAGAAAATCCATACAACCGCTCACGAAAGAAATTGGCTTGGTCTGGGTGAAGGAACAGAAATGAAAGTTTTTGATACTGATTGTGGTAAAGTGGCTATTATTATTGGCTATGACAATTTACATCCTCAACTCGCACAAATCGTAACAGACAAAGGAGCCAACATTATATTTTCTCCGTTTAAAGCAGAAAATAGAAAAGATTATTTACGTATACGACACTGTACACAAGCACGTGCAATCGAAAATGAGGTTTTCTATGTTCTATCAGGTAAAGTTGGGCATTTGCCACACGTAAGTCATTTACCTACTAATTATGCACAAAGTGCAATATTTTCACCAATTGATGTTAGCTTTCCTGATGACGGTGTTATTGCTCAGTGTGAAGCAAATTCGGAAACCATTGTTTATGGTGATGTTGATTTGGAGTTGCTTCGTAGAAATCGACTCATCGGAAGTGTAACACCATTAAAGGATAGGAAATTTATTTAAAAAGAATCAAAGGTAGGAGGTAAGGAATTTGATGTATATTAACGGAACTTGGCAACAAGCTCAATCAGGAGAAACAATGGATATAATCAATCCGGCAACAGGTGAAATAATCGAGCAAACCGCCTACGGAGGGAAGCATGATGCAAAAAGGGCCATTGAAGCAGCGAACAACGCTTTTTTAAAATGGAAAAAAACAACTGCGGTCGAAAGAAGTAACTATTTAATGAAAACTGTTGCCTTAATGAGAGAAAGATCAGAAATTCTAGCAACAACCATTACGAAGGAAATGGGGAAACCTATTATTGAATCTAGACGAGAGGTAAATAGTGCCATCGGTTATATGGAATGGTTTGCTGAAGAAGGAAAACGTGTATACGGTGAAACAATTCCTCCCTCACAGGCTGACAAACATTTAATGGTTTTAAGACAACCGATAGGAGTTGTTGGAGCAATTACACCATGGAATTTTCCCTTATCGATGATTACACGGAAAATTGCCCCTGCCATAGCAGCCGGTTGCACAGTTGTTATTAAACCTGCCCCAGCCACTCCATTGTCAGCCATAAAAATATTTGAATGTTTTCATCAAGCTAAGATCCCAGAGGGGGTTGTTAACTTAGTCATTGGTGATGCTGAAGAAATTGGTGCGGAACTTACAAGTAGCCCTATTGTTCGAAAAATTACGTTCACCGGGTCAACCGCCGTAGGGAAAAAACTACTTCGTGATTCCGCTAATACAGTTAAGAACATTTCAATGGAATTAGGAGGGCATGCACCATTTATCGTTTTTGCTGATGCTGACCTTGATAAAGCCGCAAAAGGAGCGATGATGACGAATTTTGTCAACAATGGACAAACATGCATTTGTACAAACCGGATTTATGTGGAAGAAAGTGTTGCCAAGGCATTTGGTGATAAATTAGCCTCATATACAAGTCAGCTACAAATTGGAAATGGGATTAGTGAGGATACAAAAATTGGTCCCTTAATTAATGAGCATGCCTTCGCCAAGGTACAAGACCATGTATCAGATGCCCTCTCTAATCAAGGGGTCATACTTTGTGGTGGAAAACCTTACGATAATAATAAGTTACAAGGCTATTTCTATGAACCTACCGTAATTGGAAACGCAAATGAAAAGATGAAAATAGCTACGGAAGAAACATTTGGTCCCGTTGCACCTATTTTTTCTTTTAAAACCGAAGAAGAAGTGATTCAAAAGGCGAATCATACAAATTACGGCCTGGCTGCCTATTGCTATACCGCTAATTTAGGGCGAGGACTTAGAATGATGAATGAGTTAGAATATGGGATTGTTGGAATTAACGACCCTGCCCCAGTTACTGTCCAAGGTCCATTTGGAGGGTTTAAAGAAAGTGGTATTGGTCGTGAAGGAGGGCGTTCCGGAATTTTAGAATATGTTGAAGAAAAATATGTCTCTATCCAGATGTGATTAACTAAAAGTCTTTCCACTTAAATGTTAAAAACTTATCGTAAAATAAAGCCAAAAATAGTTTAACTTAATGTCTAATGTAAACGAATCAACAGGACAGTATACTTAATTACTAGAAGCTGTATACAAATAAACAGGAGGAAGTGACATGACACAAACAAGTAAACAACCTACTCTTTTAAAAAATTTTATTAATGGACAGTGGGTTGATGCCAATACTGGTCAATTTTTAACTGTACCAAATCCAGCCAATGAAAAACCGATAGCAAAAGTTCCGATTTCTTCCTTTAGTGATGTTGATGTTGCTGTCGATGCTGCCCGAAACGCATTTGAGTCATGGAAGAAAACACCGGTTCCAGTTCGGGCAAGAATCATGTTTAAATTCCAGCATATATTAACAGAACACCATGAAGAGTTAGCCCGCCTAGTTACCCAAGAAAATGGCAAAAGCTACAAGGAAGCCTATGGTGAAGTACTGCGGGGAATCGAGTGTGTTGAATTTGCATCAGGGGCACCTAGTTTAATGATGGGTGAAAACTTATCAACCATTGCAACGAACATCGATTCGCAAATGTTTCGTTATCCCTTAGGAGTAGTTGCGGGAATATCACCATTTAATTTCCCTATGATGGTTCCTTTTTGGATGTTCCCTCTTGCCATTGCTTGTGGGAATACATTTATATTAAAACCTTCCGAAAGAACACCCGTTTTAATAAATCGTGTTGCTGAAATGCTGCAAGAGGCGGGTTTACCGGATGGTGTTTTTAACATTGTCCATGGTGCACATGATGTTGTAAATGGATTTCTTCAGCATGAGGAGATTAAAGCCATCTCCTTTGTTGGTTCTGAACCTGTCGCTAAGTATATTTATGAAACTGCTGCCAAAAACGGCAAACGTGTCCAAGCATTAGCAGGGGCAAAAAATCATCATATTGTGATGCCAGATGCTAATGAGGATACAGCCATTCAAAATATTATTAGTTCTGCCTTCGGTAGTGCCGGACAACGATGTATGGCTTGTAGTGCCGTTGTTGTTGTTGGTGATGGGGACGATTTTGTCAATAACTTACTAAAGGAGATAGATCGGATAAAAATGAGTGACGGAATGGATGAGGAGGTTATTTTAACACCTGTTATTCGCAAAGAAAACAGGGCGAATGCGTTGAAATATATTGATTTAGGTATTGAAGAAGGAGCGACACTATTGAGGGATGGAAGAAAAGACTCCGAAAAATTCCCCGAGGGATACTTTTTAGGTCCAACCGTCTTTGATCATGTTAAACCGACGATGGCAATTGCTAAAGATGAAATTTTTGCCCCTGTATTAAGTATTCATAGGGCAAAGGATTTAAACGATGCATTGGAGATTGTAAATACGTCACGTTTCGGTAATTCAGCCACCTTATTCTCAAACAATGCAAGTGCGATTAGACAGTTTAGAGAAGATGCCGAGCCTGGTATGTTAGGTGTTAATGTTGGGGTTCCCGCCCCGATGGCATTTTTTCCATTCTCGGGATCTAAAAATTCATTTTTCGGTGACTTACATGCCAATGGGAAAGATGGCGTTAATTTTTATACCCGCAAAAAAATGATCACTTCTCGATTGGTCTAGTAGAGGATAAATTGATGAACTGTTTTGATTTAATGAAAATATGTTGTGAGGTGATTATATCACATGGCTAAAACAACGGAAGAACTTTTAAATAAGGATGAAAAGTATGTTTGGCATGGGATGAGGAAATTCGATCCACAAGCAACGATGGTCATTACAGAGGCCGAAGGTGCGTGGATTACTACTTCCGATGGCAAAAAATACCTAGATGGTATGTCAGGGTTGTGGTGTGTTAATGTCGGTTATGGCCGAAAAGAATTAGCCGAGGCTTCTTATAACCAATTAACAAAAATGCCTTATTACCCATTAACCCAAACCCATGAACCAGCTATTTTGTTAGGAGAAAAATTAAATGATTGGCTCGACGATGAATATATTATCTTTTTTTCCAATAGTGGTTCAGAGGCAAATGAAGTAGCCTTTAAAATAGCACGTCAATTCCATGCCCAAACAAATCAAAATGAGAGAAAGAAAATTATTTCCCTTTATCGATCATATCACGGCAGTACACTTGGAGCTATGTCAGCTACTGGGCAAGGACAAAGAAAATTTAACTACGAACCTTTAGCATACGGCTTTATTCATGCCCCACCCCCAGACTGTTATCGATCACATTTAAATGTAGATGGGTCATGTTGTGAGCATCATGCAAATGAAATTAGAAGGATCATCAATTGGGAAATGGAAGAAACTGTTGCCGCTGTTATTATGGAAGCAAATATTACTGGTGGTGGTGTCTTAATCCCACATCATAATTATTTACAGGAGGTTCGTAATATTTGTGATGAAACAGGGACCCTATTAATCGTTGATGAAGTTATCAACGGTTTTGGCAGAACGGGGAAGCCTTTTGGATTTATGCATGCTGGCATCAAACCGGATATTGTGACAATGGCAAAAGGGATTACTAGCGCCTATTTACCATTATCAGCTACTGCCGTAAGAAAAGGGATTTTTGAGGCTTTTAAAGGTTCTGACCAATATGATTTGTTTAGACATGTGAACACATATGGAGGAAGCCCAGCATCATGTGCAGTTGCACTTAAAAATCTAGAAATAATGGAACGTGAAGGGTTAGTAGAACGTTCACAGGTTCTTGGGGAGAGACTATACGAAGAATTAAAAGTGTTAAATAATCATCCCTATGTAGGGGACATTAGAAATAAGGGACTTTTACTAGGGATAGAGTTGGTCGAGGATAAATCAAGCAAAGTCCCCCTTCATACTTCTAAAGTTGACGACGTCATTCGGCGATGCAAAGAGGCTGGCCTCATTATTGGTAAAAACGGTTATACTGTAAAGGACTATAATAATGTATTAACGATTAGCCCACCTTTAAGTATCACAGATGATGATTTATCATTTATTATAAACACTTTAAAACTAGCAATTTTTAATGAATAAACATTATGTTAAGACTAGGCTTACCAGGATGATATTGGTAAGTCTTTTTATTTGTCGAAATATAAAGTTTCAACCAATCATGATCCCGCCATTTTCTTTTCGTTTGCTACTATTTTCTCTATAATAATGAATAAAGGTAAATTTTGGAGGGATATATATATGCAAAACAAGTTAATAGAACGGTTAATGCGCTATGCAAAAATAGATACACAATCCGATGAGTCAAAAACAACTGTCCCAACGACAGAGGGTCAAATAGTGTTAGGGCGTTTACTCGTTGAAGAATTACGTGCCATTGGGATGGAGGATGTTTCGATAGATGAGAACGGTTATGTGATGGCAACACTGCCTTCTAATAGTGGGAAAGAGTTACCGACGATTGGATTTTTAGCTCATGTAGATACAGCAACGGATTTTACTGGTGCCAATGTACAACCACAACTACATCATGAATATCAAGGTGAAGAAATACTATTAAATGAAAAGTTAGGAATCACGATGTCGCCGACAGATTTTCCTGAGTTGAAAAAATATATTGGTCATACTTTAATGACAACCGATGGCACGACTTTGTTAGGGGCAGATAACAAAGCAGGTATTGCTGAAATTATGACTGCAATGGAATATTTAATTGAGCACCCTGAAATTGAACATGGGGCCATTCGCGTGGCTTTTACACCAGA
>DKGO01000215.1 GCA_002453315.1 Caryophanales bacterium UBA6768
TTCATATGTTCATTCATTGATATATAACCGAATTTTGCAGCTCTAGTTGAACCACTCATTCCTCTTTGACCATATGGTGGAAACTTTATTAATTTTACCAACTCACTCGTTTCACTAGAATTACGAATATGCGGTACTAATACCGCCTTAGCCCCTAGTTCAGCCGCTCTTAAAATCTCTCCAGGATTATGATATGATACCCTGACTATAGGGGTAATATTAGAAATTTCTGCAGCCCGGATCATATTTTGAATCTCATGCATTCCCAAAGAATTATGTTCCATATCAATAATTGTAAAATCATAACCTGCATAACCCATCATCTCAATAATTGATGGTTCACTTAATGAACTGAATATTCCATGTGCAATGTTATTTGATTGAAAGCATTCCCGTAAATTATTTTTTTCCATTTTTATCTTCTCCATTTTTTAAAATTATCACATAATAAAGCATGCAAATCTCTACAGTAACAAGGAACATTCATAACTATTAAATTAATATCCTCAGTTAAACTCAATCTATTCTTTACTCAATGACCCTTTAACTTATGTTTATTAAGATTCATTTGTAGAAACAATTAATTACCTACTTTTCTATCGAGGATAATCGTAACAACATTACAGCTCGAATACCTCACTATTCTTTTGCCTTTTTCGGGAATCCATATTATATTTTAAAGGACGGATTCTTTGGCCAAGACTATAACATATTATACTTACCTCCCGAAAAAACATAATAGTATTTTAATTTAAATGATACTCCCCTTTATTTTTATTTCTAAAGCATTTTATATTAACTGTCCCTTCAATTCCCCGCCACTCTTGTCCTTCACTAAGTTTGGATTATAATATATTTATTATTTTTTGATTTTATCCGAATAATGATGGAATAAATAGTACAACTTGTGGAATTAACACAATTATAATAATCATTATAATTGCAGTACCTAAGTAAGGAAGAGTATTCTTTGTAATTTTCGGAAAGGATTCCTTCGACACACTTGAGGCAACAAATAGAATTATTCCTACGGGTGGAGTAATCATTCCCATAACTAATGTAATTACAAATATAACACCAAAATGGATTGGGTCAATTCCAAATTGCATCGCAATAGGTGCTAGGATAGGTGCAATCATAATAATTATCGGGCTTGCATCTAGAAACATTCCAAGAATAAGTAATAATACAACTACAATAAATATAAATATGATGGGATTTGATGTTAGTGATGTAATATATGTACTTAGACTTATATGTAGATTATTTATTGTTATTATCCAAGAAACAATGCTAGCCATACCCATTAGAAATAGAACTACTGAAGTAATAACTCCCGATCTAATCATAAATTTAGGCAAATGACTTAATTTTAAATCTCTGTTAATTACAAAACCCACAAATAATGCATAAGCAACTGCAACAGCCGCAGCTTCAGTGGGTGTAAAAATGCCTCCTACTATTCCACCAATTATTATTATGGGCATAAAAATTGCCCAAATAGAGTTCCTTAGCGATGATAAAAATTTTCTAAAATTAAAAGGTTCTCCCGAAACCACAAGTTCGTTCTTTCGAAGAATAAATCTGGCTACAACCATAAATAATAATGCTAGTAAAACACCTGGACCAATACCCCCTAGAAACATATCCGCTATAGAAGTCCCCGATACTGCTAATGCATATACTATCATCGGAATGCTTGGTGGTATGATTGTTCCAAGTGTAGATGATGCAGCTATAATTGATGCAGAATGTGCACGGTCATAACCCTCTTTAACCATAGAAGGAATCATTAATGTTCCTATTGCTACAGTTGCAGCAATACTAATTCCAGTAATGCCCCCGAATAACAAACAAGCAAAAATTGTAACAAACGCTAGATTCCCTTTCAGACTACCCATAATACTCTTTGAAAAATCAATTAGTCTTGAAATTATTGATATACTCATTAGCTCCCCAGCAAGTACAAATAATGGAATAGCTAAGAGTGGGTATAAATCCATTGCTCTAAACAAACGCTGAGGGAAAAAACTAATAATATTTACCCCTGAGTCTCCAGTTATTAAATAAATTGCTCCACTAATTCCTAATGAAAAAGCTATCGGCATACCCAAAATCAAGAGTAAAAAAAAGCAAATAAACATAATCCAAATCATAGTTTCACCCTATTTCTACTAAATACTGAAAGTATATAATGTGGAATCATTAAAATAACCCCAAATGGTATAGCTAAGGTTGGCCACATCATAGAGATTGGCAACGTTGCTGACATATTTGATTGCAAGTTTATTGCGTGCAATAAGCTAACAAAAAAGAGAAATATTAAAAACAATAGGGCTGTAATGGATGTAATAATGATTAACAGTCTTTTATATTTACTTGGAAGTCTCTCAATAAACACATCAACTGCCATAAATTCATTATTTCGAATTGCTATATTTGCCCCTATAGCACCTATCCAGATTAAAAGATATCTAGACAATTCCTCTGTGAAAAATGGGGTAAAGCTGAAAATATATCTTCCTATAACTCCACCAAATAGTAAAATAAATATTAGAGAAACTAGAATTACGAGCATCCAGTTAGCTAATTTAGCAAAAAATTGATCAATACGATATAACATTGATAACATATCTCCACCCTACCTTTATGGGATTGGTATAAAAAATTCATTTAAACTGTAGGTCTGTTTAAATTACTTTTTATTGAATTGGTACATCCAAAGCATTATAAACTTTTTCAACAATCTCTTGATCCTCCGCATTCGAGAGAAAATCCTTATATATAGGTTTCATTATTTCTTTAAACCCAAGTAAGTTCTCCGGAGAAACTTCATTTACTTCCATTTCTTCTTTTAACTTGTCAATATATTCAGATTCAACACTAGCAGAGAGTTCCCGCTGAAATTGGGCAGTCTCTTTACCAGCCTCTAAAATTATCTCCTGTAAATCAGATGGCAACTCATTAAACAAGTCATTGTTCATAAAAAAGCCCGTAAATGCAAATACATGACTAGTTAAACTTAAATATTCCTGAACCTCATAAAAGTTATTTTCGTATATAATATCAACTGGATTTTCCTGAGCATCTATAACTCCTTGTTGTAAAGCTGAATAAAGTTCTGCAAATCCCAAGGAACTAGGGTTTGTACCCAATGCCCTAAATGCTTGTAATTGAATTTCATTCGGTTGTAATCTTAAATCCATACCATCTAAATCTTCAACTGAATTTATAGGATGTTTACTATTTGTTAATTGTCTAAAACCTTGTCTACCGTATCCCAAAACTTTAAAACCATGCTTCTCTAATGCGTTACTTAACTTTCCACCTACTTCTCCATCCATCAATTCATATGCATTTTCTATATTACTTTCATCAATAATAAATGGAAGCTCAAAAACATTATATTTGGGTTCGAAATTTGCCCCCATATAAGAAGTAGTCCCATATGTAATAGCTACAGTTCCATCTTGGACCGCTTCATTTAATTCAACATTATCACCCAAAACGCCATTAGTATAAACTTCTACCTCTATTCTACCTTCACTTCTTTCCTCTACAATTTCTTTAAATTTGTATTGTGTTTCCGCTGTTGGATGACCATCCGGTTGGGTACTAGCAAATTTTAATGAGAATTCTGGTTTATTTTCTTCCTTACTGATTTCTTTTCCATCCTTGTTATCATTACTATTTGCTTGGTTGCTACAACCGATTATCAAAATACCTAGTAATGAAAAAAACGATATTAGCATTATCCTTTTACTAATTTTCAAGATTATTTCCCCCTTTTAAATTTATAAACCTAAAGCAGACCTACAGTTACTGATTCCCATATATAGGAATTGTATTTTACATATGGGATTTAGATGAATTCTAACACACCTTTACAGTCGTTGTCAACGTTTACATTTAACTTTATTTTATAATATTTTATGGTATATAAGTGATAACAATTTTTACCTTTATTTAATTCCTTTTAAATAAATAAGAATCGGCAATATGCATAATTCCTGGCATATTTCCGATTCTTATTTTTAACAGTATAAATTATTCGATACAAAGAGGAACCTAATTCAAATACCCTAAAATATTAGATAACTTCCTTGTGGTACTTGTTAAAGTAGTTACCATTTTACTAATGTTTTCATCGTTAAATCGATAAGAAGGACCAGCTAAACTTAATGTTCCAACCACTTCCCCGGTTGCATCAAATATAGGGGCCGCTATACTGTATACATCTGTACGATTTTCACCACGGTTCCAAGCGTATCCTTTATTTAGTATCTCGACTAATTCTTTTTCAATTTTTTCAAATTCAACCAAAGTTTGATCAGTAAATTTGGGTAAACCAACCTCGGATAATATCTGAACCCTTTTTTCCTTACTCATATATGCTAGAATAACTTTTCCCGCTGCTGAACTGTGTAGCATTATTCTTTTACCTATATAAACTTGAAGACCAATTGGATGTGGACTATCAATTTTATCTATATATACCCCGTAATTTCCAGACCTTAATATAAGATGAACCGCCTCTTTCAATTCCCTATTTAATTTTTCTAAATAGGGTCTTGCTAATTCTTTAATGTTTGTATCACTCATTAAAACATTGGTAAATTGTAATATCATATAACCCAGTTTATATTTTCTTGTTTTATCATCCCTAATTATATATCCCCTTTTATTTAGGGCAGTCATAATACGGTGAACAGTACTATTGCTATGTCCAGTTTTTTCTGATACTTCAGTTATACTTAACCCATATGTATTATTATCCTTTAGTACTTCCAATATATCTATAACCCTCATGGAAGAATCCCAGTTCCTTCTATTCATTTCCAAAATCCTCTCAATATTTATTACATGACTAGTATTTACTATATAAAAAGTAAAGGAAGGAGTCTATTATTTTAAATTATTTAGCAGGATGAGTCTTTAAAACAACCCTAAATATATCTCAAATTATATAATTCTTATATTGAAAAATATAGGCGTTTCCCTGTTTTATATCCATATTATTTATCTTCTATTCATTGTACACCATTATTCATAATTATTTTTCATTTTGATATTATTAAGTTCAAAAGGAACTAGAACAAAACTCCAACTACCCAGCACTTCATACACATTAGACCTATGATTCGGCAAATTCCAAATAGTCTGTAACTATATTCTATTCAAAATCTTTATCTCAACTTCTCTTTCTTAAACACCATCAAGAGAAGTCAACCCCATGAAATCTTTGTCCACATCGTATACAAATAAACATATTCTGTAGACTGTGATTATGGGCAATAAAGTGCGACCAGTTGCAGTTGTTGTATAATTTGCAACAATTAAATCACATTCAGACTCGTATTCAGTAAATACTCTTTTTAATATGTTGCGAGAGTGTAGATTATCAAATAGTAATATGTACCCTCTAGGGCTTTTATCAAAAATTTCTCCTGTATATTCCCCCCCAGCTTTACCCCCAACATCTTCCATATACTTTTCGGCAATATCAAAGTATCGTTCATCTCTATTAATCTTATTTGCATAAATTGAACTTTCCAAATAGTCTACTTCAATTGCGTATACTACTACACCATTTACAGCCAGTACATCAGCAAAATAATTAATATTTCATTGATTAATATAACAGCTAAATCACTACTCCAAGAAAAAACCCCTTGGCTCCACGTTTCTCTCATCTATCCTTGGACAAATCTTCACCTTGAATTCATCAGAAACAATCTTCAATCCTTCCTTAACAACAACTCTTAAAATTAGGATCCAATAATTTCAATAAATAAAGAATGGAGCTTACTACTTTCATGTTTATTGTGATAATTTTTTAAGCATCAAAAGAGGAGTTTCTCAATATCGTTTTATTTATATTTTTTAATATACTTTCTTTAATATTTTTAGTAATAATAAATTTTTCTACTGTTATTAGCCCTTTGGCATGGCATTATTAATAAGATACTTAAGTTCTCCTTATGTATCTCAATTAAATTTTCATTGTAAAAATGATGAAAATTCAAATCATCGTTGTGGGTCTTTTTTCCTTGCAACTTTTTAATATAGAATGACACCACACCCCTTATGTCTAATATACTACAAATATTGACAAATTCCTTTTTATTTAACCACAATCCAACGACTCATCCAGAAATTTGTATTATATTATGGAAAAGTCCTTTTTAAGTACTTTATCTCATAAATTAGGGTCATATCTTTTAATCCTCATTTTTGTTGACGTCAACAATTACAGTCTATAAAATATAATACGAATGAACTAGTTTGTGCATTTATTACAAGCATTGAAAGCGCTTAATTATATAGGGAAACTTTAACACTTTCCCAGAAGTGGGGGGAACAGTGAAATCACCTGTTAAAATTGCATTGGTTGGTTTAGGTCATATTACACATCAAAAATTAACCTCATTATCCCTGCTTAATCATTTTCAAGTTGTTGCTATTTGTGACAATGATCGTGCAAAAGCAGATGGGATTGATTTAGATGTTCCTTTTTATCATGAATATGATGAATTGTTAGAAACAAATGTAGATAGCATTTTAATTGCCACTCCAAATGACACGCATTTTAAATTAAGTAAAAGTGCTTTGGCAAAAGGGAAAAATGTCCTAGTTGAAAAGCCCGCTGTTACAAAGATTGAGGAACTGCTTGAGTTAAAAAGACTTGCATCCGAAAATAAAACAAATTTAACAATTGCTTATCATGCTTCATTTGCTAAGGAATTATTGTGGTTTATAAGTAATCATGAAAATATAATCACTAATGACCTAGGGCCGATTACTGGTATTCAATGCATGTTTTATGATCCATACATGTCGGGGGATGGATTACGGGAAAATGCTGAAAGTTTACAAGGAAGCTGGATAGACAGCGGGATTAATGCTTTAAGTGTCATTGACAAATTAATTGATATAGAACATGTACATATTGTGGATTCCAGACTAACGAGGTTATCTGCCATTCCTTTCACAGAAATTCAAGGTACAGTTGATTTTACTTTTCCAATTAAAAATACAGGGAGGGTTGGCAGAGGACAAATTGATACTAATTGGACCCTAAATAAAAATTATAAACAAACTAAATTATTTTTTGATGGAACTGACGAGATGATTATTCTTGATCATACAAAACAACAAGTATTAATAAAGTACCGAAATCAAAGGGAAGAGGTAATTAAGGATTTTTCCCATCAGAATGAGCGTTTAGTGCATCATTATTTAGGTGTTTTTAATGATTACTATGACAAACTTAAATATAAGCGGGATAATATAAAGAAATCAATCCATTTACATGAGCTATTATTTACGCCATATTTACAGGGGGAATAAAATGTCTTTAAGTAAATTTAAAAAGTCAAACGATTTTACAGCAGTCCGGAAATTTACCAACCGCGATAAACCTTTAGAGGTATTTAATACTTCTTTAAGGGAGGTGATTAGTGGGTCAAGACAGTTTAAAGTCATCGTTTATTACGGATACGGCGGAATCGGTAAATCAACTTTGTTAAATGAGTTAAATTCCTCATTGCGGGAAAATACAAACAGGAAACTATTGAGAAAAGTTCATCCAGTTCACATTAGTTTGGATGCCTTTGAATATAATTCCCCTATAGAAATTTTATCATCGATTAGAAAACAGTTGAAAATTCCAACCATTTTATTTGATTATGCGGTTATAAGATATTACTCTCTCCAAGGGAAATCTGTGGGGGATGTAAAAAGGTCCATTGGTACAGATAGTATCCTTTTTGAAGTTTTAAACTTTGGTGCCAATATTAGTGGTGCAGTGATACCGTTGAATTTAATTTTTAAATCTTTCCTAAACATTAAGGATAAATATTACACTATGTTATCAAAATATAAAAGCAACATTAAAGAAATTAGTGATCTAAATGAAATGGACTTGTTTGACAGACTGCCACATTATTTAGGTTTAGCCATTGAAGAGGCTGTTATTCAAAATGAAACGACACATGTTTTTTTTATGGATGCCTATGAAACAATTTTAAAAAAGACCGAAAATAAAGCCGTTTCTAGATCATCTGAAGAATGGATAAAGGAATTTATTGGTTCAAGTGAAAATGGCTTATTTGTCTTATCCAGCAGGGATTATATTAAATGGGAAGAAACTAATCCAAGATGGGGAGAATACCTAGAACAACATATTTTAGGGTCATTAAGTGATGATGATGCAGATTATTTTTTAAAGCATGTTCCAATAAAAGAGGCGGAAATTAGGAATGAAATAATAAAATCAGCTAAAGGGGTTCCGCTGCACCTTGATTTATGTGTTAATATATATGAATTAAAAAAGTCGAAAAATGAGATGTTAAATTCTAGTGACTTTATTAGTGCTGACAACGAGGTAATTGATAGATTTTTAAGACACTTAAATGAAGAAGAAAAGGAATTAATGAAATTTTTATCAATCCTTGAAATATTTACTTACGAATATTTTAGTCATCTCATCCATTATTTCTCCGTTGGATATGCAACGACAAAATTTCCAACATTCATTAAAAGGTCAATAATTAGTACCATTGATATTGAAAACGGACTTTATAAAATAAATGAAAGTGTTAGTTCCCACATTGTTGTGTATTTAGATGGGAAATTCATATCGCAAATTTTAAAGGCAACATTAGAATATATCTACAGCCAAATAAACAATGATAATGATGAAATTATTTTTAAGTACTTTGTAAAACTAACGAGTAAACACTATATTATTCAATCGCCATCATTATCCTATGTCGAAAAATATATAGAAGTATCGTTTTATTTCATCAATAAAGGATATTGGAACAGTATCGGAAATTCAATATTAATTACAATAAACTTGCATACATCAAAATTATTGAAAAATGCTTTAAATATTATTATGGCAGTATTTTATAGAAGGACAAACAGTATATCTACTGCTAAAGAACTAATGGAAACGGTTGAAGTAAGAAAATCATTTCTAGGCAATGCGAAATTGTCAGTTTTGTTTCAAAAAGCAAATATCACTAGACTTTCGGGTAATTACATTGATACAAACAAGGCTTATCATGACTTGATGTTAAAACTTGATGGCATGAACGAATATGAAAATTTATCTATAAAAGTTAAAAGGCAATTTTCAGATTTAAAGTTTTTATTAGGTGATTTCACAAATTCACTTAAATTAATTGAGGAAATTTTAGACAAAGATATGCAAATTAATGAGCTAGCGGAAACTATTAGAATAAAAGGACATATTTATAGGTTTAATTGGTTTCTAGAAGATGCGGAAATTGAATATAAGAAGGCACTACAAATTGCCAAGGATAATAATATCATTAGTCTTGAGGGGAAAATATACACTAACTTAATTGAAACATATTGCTGGAATAATCAGGAAGAAGCCATAAAAATTTTTGGTAAGGCAATAGAGATTAACGAAATGCTTAATTCCTCAATCGAACTTGGGAAAATATATGCTGCAATAGCTATTTCTTATCGGGGGTTAGATTCGGAAAAGGCAAAAGAATTTGCGCAAATGGCAATTGATATACAAAATAAAAGTGGCTATCAATCTGGTGTTTTATTTGGTTACTATGCATTGGGAATTATTGAAATGACAAATAATGAATTGAATCTTGACCATCCAACATGGCATAAAATTAATCTTTTAATAGGTGATTTACAAGTCTATCCTTTTTTAATGTTGCCATTTTTGCTTAAAATAGGCTGCCAAGGTAGGATTAATAAATTAATCAATTCAATCAGTTTATTAAAGGTTGAGAGAACTATCAAGATGATTGATAACTTTGTTTAATATTAAAAATCGAATAACTTATAATGTTTTTTAAATAAACCCTAAATAAACCAAACATTAACTTATTTAAGCTATGTATAAACAGGGAGGAATCACCCATATGTGCCTTCAGTTCTTTCATGATTCATGGTATTCATCATAATCGTTAATCATCTGATATATTTCTTCTGTTTAATTAAATTGCTTCATAAGATGTTGCTTAATCATATTCGGTCTTTTTTCTAAAATGATATATATAAGATAATACAATACTTACCATAAACTAAGCTAGTTGATTGCAAGATTTATAGTAATGATCAACTAGTTTTTTTATTGCTAGATTTTGATCATTACATCTGCCACATCGCTACCAACCCCCCTTGGAGAAATTCACCATATGCATCCCTGGTAATGTCGGGCAACTGTATTCACCCTACAAAATGTCGCAAATTCGTTATCCAACATACTTCCGCTCCTCCCACCAATCAGGGAGGATTTCCTTTTGTCTAGGTTTACTAGGGATCCGCCATCCCCGCTTCCGTCGAAAATCCTCCTCTGCCTTCTCAACGTCCAATAACGTAAACAGCCGCTCTTTATGCCAGTTCCGCAAAATCCCCCGTACATATTTCCAAATCAAATGTCCACTATGTATCGCACGAATGATTGCCTCACACACTAACGTATCACCCATAATTTCTGCCCAATGATAAAGTTCATCTGCCTCACTATCAACCGGCTCTCCAAAATGATCTTCATAAAAACAGTACGTGGAAAAACATAATTGGTATTCGTTCTTCTCCACCGGTTCCTCACTATATAAATATTCCCGCACCATATCGAACAATGCCCCTCCATCCACCTCATCCACTTCTTGATGATGATTGGAACATGACGGGACTGTGGCAACTTCCATATTGCTCTCAACTTCTATGGCTATCTCTTCAACGTGACAACTATTATTTTCTACCCGGATATTTTCACTGCTCCCAGCACTTTTTCCTGTAGACACCTCCTGCCCATTCGTCTCAATTCTTTCCACCTCGGCTCGTTCACGCCTTGCCACAAGGGACACCATCTCATATAGCGGTGCATTGGTGTCTTGTGGTGTATACAAAATAAACCCTTTATCCCGCAATTCCAATCTTGCACGCTTAAACGTACTAAGGGGCAATCCTGACTTCAACCGAAGGGTTGACGCAGCTACCGAAAAACGCTTCACCCAATGGGCCCGATTGTTCACATGCATCATCGCAAACCAAAGTGAAATTGCACTTGGTGTCAAAGGATTTGTTTCCAATCTAACATAAAATTCATTGATTTCCCGTATGTAATTCATCACCACTTACTCCTTTTCACATAAATTAATCCCATCATAAAGTAAGTAAATGGATTTGACAAAAACCCTAATTTCGTAAATCGTGCGAAAAATTCAATTTTGTCCTAATAAAATTCAATTTTAAGATTACTTTATATGGAAAAATTCAATTTTTGCGCAAAAAGACGAAATTAGGTACCTTTTGCATTTCTGTCAACACCAAAAAAACACGGAATCAAAAATCTTCATTCCGTAGTTATAGTAATAAACGTATTATATATTTATTTTATTGTTTTCTTTTTGTTTATTAATGGGCCCATCACTTGGCTCAGGGATCGGCCCACAGATTGGCTCATTACTTTTTTAACCCCTTTGGTCTGTCAAGTTATCCCCAAATTAAAAAACATCCAATTTTTATGCCACCTACACAATCAATAACACGATAGTATATATAAACAGAATTGGTAATGTATATTAAAATCACTTTTTCAAACCCTTTTCATTACTAAAGTTCTAAAATAGAGGAGGGAAAATCATTTTTATAGGAGAATCGACATGAAAAGCATAAAAGAAGCATATAAAATCACGAACAACACTATTGCTATATTACCCGCAAAGCAAATAGAATTTGATAGTTACGTATTTGAACTGAATCGAAAAATATGCGTCAAAAAAACACCCCTTCAACTAATAAAGGAAGCGTGTATCGATTACTGGTCAACCTTTTATGGTAGACGTGACGTAGTCATGAAACGTATGGGATACAAACAGAAGGTCCCAATTCCAATCAGCACAAAATATGGGATCGTCGCATTCCCAACCCATAATATAAACTCATTTGAATGTGCATGGTTATTTACAGAACATATAAGAAAAATTCAACAACACCCAAATCATCCAGATAGAAGTCTCGTTATATTTACGAATAGAAAGACCCTTCCATTTGATGTATCATTACATATTTTACAATCTCAATACAAACGGTCATTGAAATTGAAGTATGCAATTATGGAAGGGAAGATTTACTAAAGGGCTCTACCCCTTAAGGAAATAATGACAATTGCTTTTTATCCATTTGTTTTCCATCTCAGACCCCTTTCAAAAAATCAACATCGTTCATTGAGTTAATTGTGTAAAATTGTCTTTTTATCGTCAGATAGACAAGGACTTTTTTATTAAAATTTATTAAATTAATAATATTATTAAATGTACCCCTGCTTTTGCCATTCCAGATCATAAATCCATAGTCTGATTCCTTTACCATTGCCAGATCCTTTGCAGCATAAAAATTAAATCCTTTCACTTCCGGATTTACCATGACCTTTTCAACATCCCAATGACCGACATTATTTCTTACTTTTCCATTTGATGCAAATACTTTAACATTATCATAGTGATGCGAATGAAGGTAGATCTGAATTTCTTTATCTATTCCAACAGCATCCCCTACCAATACCGTAAAGTTATTAGCTCTTATTTTATCTAGTCTTTCAGTCAATTTACTATTCAAGCTTTTAACAGCCCTTGGTCCAGCTATAAATACCTTCACCCATATCACCTCCTTGTTTTTGTTAAGGTAAGTACATAAATATTTTTTATGTTCGAATCAGTCCTTAATGCCTTTACAGCCGCATTTAATGTTACACCAGTCTGATACAAATCATCAATTATTAATATATTATAGGGTCTCTTTGCATTTCTTTTCATCATAATTGAATTTAGCACTTTATTTTTATCATAAAGGGAAAGATTTTTTGATTGTTCAGTATCTTTCTTCACCAACACATCGATGAAAACGTCCCTTTTCAAATATTCTCCTACCCTTTTGGCTATTATAAATACAGGTTGAAAAATCCTGTTTTCATTACTAGGTGGGGCTGGTAAAACAACATCTATATCCGAAATAACCCTCCAGCTAGGAAGGAATGATTCAACTATTTTCATAATGTCATCTAGTTTCGATAAATCCTTATTATATTTTAATTCATATAAAAATTCACCTAATAAGGTTCTTTTTGTATCAAATTGTTCACGTCCTAGCATGTCTAACCCTAAATATACACTGGAAATCGTATGATAATTTAGGGCAAACCCTTCATTCCAGTTACCGTATAATAACACCATTGGAGTACGAGGGTGCAAATAAAAATACGAAGACTGGCAAGAACGATTTCTGATAAACACTAAAGAGGGTCTGACCTCAATTTCTAAAATAAAAAACTGACAATCCAAAATAATGAATTCCCAGCCCTTAATTTTTTTATAATCTTTTCATTAGAAATTAGTTGCAGCATGTTCATTTTTAGCTAGATAATCACGAATCATTTCCATTAAATTTATGTCTAGAACGTGGAAAATCTTTTCGTATGATTCTATGCTAAGATTACCACCACCGCCCTCAGCCCTAGCGATAGTTTTCAAGCTAACATCTGCTTTTTTAGCTAATTCCTGTTGTGTATACCCAAAATCCATTCTTTTTGCGAAAATTAAATCACCTAAAAGAGCAGATGTACCAAAGAATGTTTCCTCTAGTTCTGGGTGTATTTTTGTTAATTTACTATTATCTAGTAAATCTCTTCCTTTTTCCATTTAAAATCCCTCCAAGTATTTCTCAGGTTCTCTCTTTACCCGTTGGTACATATTGTATGCCTTATCCCGATAAAGATTTGTTTCGTCTTTTGGCGGTTTGCGTGTTTTTAGAAACACATAACAAAACACAATATATTCTATGCCATTATATTTATATGGGAAAAACAATAGCCTTAAATGTGCGTTTGATGATATCCCATACCTCAATTCATAGATGGGGGCTTTAGCCAATGGTTTTGCTAATATATACCTTTTGCTAAAAGATTCATCTCCCACCATTATATCTAATTGTGTATATTCCCGACAGAGAACATCCAAATCACTTATGGATAATCTTTTTATCGCAAATTGGATAAATGCCAAATGATATTTGGCATCATTGTCATCTTTAGATTGTTCTAACAGCCAATCTAAATAATCACCAACATGATCTACCCCGTTGTCTTTTACAGTAATTACTCTTTTCATTATTAATGTTAACATATAGTCAGATAATTAGCACTAATTGAGCACTATATGTCCTATCCCCCTTTAAATTTTTTATAAAATTAAAAAAGTTTCAAAATACTAAATTATTGTGCAGCCCACACAACAAAACCTTAACCACCTTTAACACACTAAAAGGTCTGACCCCAGCATTTCTTGGCACTGTTGTCTTATCATTACTATATTCTCCTGTAATTATTTAAAGATAGTCATTGCGAAAAAAAATAAGCATCAATTACTTCAGTTTTTTATTATTTTTGGTTTTGAAAAGAAAGAGAAGATTCTATCTATTTCTACGGGGAATAATATTCGTGGCAACCATTGCACACCTACTTAATATGATTCGGAAAAGAAGCACTATCTATTTTTCATAAATTTAAGAACATACAAACGCCATTAATAATACATTCGACAAACCTTCTTAAATTCCTTCATTTTTTTACAACTTTTTCAATCTAATCCAAACGTCCAATCACACTCCAACTCAACCACCAACACTTCATACAGCAATCTCCATTTCCAAGTCATTACATCATCCGATATTGACGACTCACCCTCATACAATCACAGCCACCTTGCCTCCCAAACATCCCGACCCCAAACACCCCCCGATACCAATCGACAAACGAGCTCATCCCGTCGCTCCCCAGCCCACCACTATGATTCCTGATTCAGATACAACCCCCACATTCACACCATCCCCATCAAGAAAAATCATCCCCCTCCATCCACCACGAACCATTTCACCCCTCCAACATCCCTCATTTAAAACCAACCGATTCCTCACAACCAAACAACATTTATTCACCCAACCACCAACATCCTTTCCACACACACCCATGAACCCTCCTGTCACATCTACCATCACACAGATCATTTTCAGCCATCTCGCCAAATAGCGTTCATCCCGATGACCCTTACATGCATCCATCATTTCCTTTCAATAGGAACATCCACTGCAACCACATCACCCAACTTCCCCACAACCCCTTCTTCGGGGAAAATTTTAGCTTTATCACCCACGCACCCTTACCGGTGTGAATCCATCATTTAACCCAACGCACGCCGTCGCCCGCACTCCCACCAGTCATCAGAAATCCGCTAAATGTTCACCTTAACGGACGTGACAAAAAAATGCCTGCATCTCTTGGCGATATTAACAATGCAAAATGTTGAATAACGATCATGTTAACATCCATCCAAAACACAAAAAAACCACTATCAACTAATGATAGCAGCCTGCCTATCGACACTTATCCCTAAATCAATCAACAATAGAACACATCATTTCAATTTCTCATTTTAATATCACAAACATGTCCTTTAGGTCATTCTTTCTTATCTCTTTTATAAGGATAATGAAATAAAAAGTGGGGGATGTACCCTATGGATGATAGAAAAGCATTAGAAGAAATTTGGAGACAACTTATTTCTGAAACATTTAAAGCCCATCGGTCCAAACTAGGATTGACACAAAAAGATGTTTCAGAAGCAATAAACTGTGATGAAATTCATTACGGAAGAATTGAGCGTGGTGATAAATTACCAGGTGGTCTCTTATTGGGACTCATCGTCATCGCATTAGAAATCGATTTCCCTGAACTAATGAACGTATACAAACAAAAAGAAGCCGAATACTATAGGAGGTATAAATGAATCACATCCTCTCAACCTATACCATCACAACGAACACCCTCGCTGTCGTCCCCGCTCGAACGATTGAATATAGCTCAATCGTGCTGGAGTCAAATCAGCAATGTTATATCAAACAAACACCATTTGAAATCATTAAAGCCTCGTGCATCAATTACTGGTCCACCTACGACGGGAGACGACAAACAACGATTCAACAGACCGGCTTCAAACAAAAAACACCCATTCCAATCAGCAAACAAAACAATATCATAGCATTTCCAACCCATTCACCAATAAATTATGATTGTTGTTGGATAATATACAGTCCCTATCTTAGAATCATTCCCCATCCAAGAAAGACAATTCTCTACATTGGCCACGGGAAATCCATCACTCTCGATATTTCAAATCATATATTACAAAAACAAATAGAAAGAGCGTTTGTGGTTTATTATAAAATGCAAACGGCATAAAAACTTGGATGGTAGCAAATTACTTTAACACATTAATGAGGTCTGATTACATCAAATTCATTCTTCTAAATACAAAAAAATTGTTAACCACTCACATCAACACCTTCATCACTTTATCACACTAAAGGGGTCTGACCCCAATTCCCACTATAGATGAACTTTTCAAAAACTGTTTTTGATAGTTTTACTTAGGGATTACTGAATAATTAAAAACCTTTGATTCTATTATATTTGTTCCCGTTTTTCTCGTCATAAGGTGCAAGGTAATTTATAATAGATAGTAACCATTATTGTCTCGGAGGTCGTTTCATGTACACACATAATGCCAAT
>DKGO01000217.1:0-13862 GCA_002453315.1 Caryophanales bacterium UBA6768
TGAAAATGTTGAAGGTCAATGATCTTTATATCATTATCCTGTTATTGTTTACCTACACACTTTCCGGGGATTTATTACGGATGATTCCTCATTCTGTTTCAGGATTGGGTGAATTATATAAATATGCACCAAGCACACTTTTAACTGAAAACTTATTTGACTTTATGAAGTTAACTACACAATTTGACTATCGATTCTGGACAGTTGGCATCATCATATCAGTCGTTTTTTTAACCATTGGATTAAGACGGTTCGCTAGACTAACTATTGATTGATTCTGAAAGGTTGAAACGAAATGAATAGCTGGTTAATTATTATATTGATTATTTTATTATTGATAAGTGTAGGGATGCTAATCCTTTTTTATTGGGATGTCCGTAGAATGACAAACCAATTAGAGGACATTATCCAGAATTTTGGTACAAACGAATTAGTTCGTACAAATATGCATAATAAAACAATGAACCGTTTCATCGTAAAAATCAATCAGCTAATTCATTTATTTAAGAAAGACCAACAAGAGACACAAAAGAGAGAGAAGAAGCTAAAACAGGAAATTACAAATATCTCCCATGATTTGAGGACCCCCTTAACATCACTTAAGGGGTTTTCAGAATTATTAACTGATTCCTCCCTTTCAGAGGCAGAACGAAAGGAATTTTTAGCAATCATTCTAAAGAAGATTGATAATCTGACAATGTCGGTAGATTTATTTTATGAGCTCTCACAAATTGATTCCTTGGATAGTAAATTAGAAATGGAGCAACAGTTTTTGGATCAGATTGTCGTGGAAACTATGCTGATGTTTTATGAAGATTTTGATAAAAGCCAGTTAAAGATACAAGTGAATGAAGGTCAGGTATCCCCTATTTTTGCTGATCAAAAGGCAACAAATCGAATTATTATCAATATGATTCAAAATGCATTAAGGTATGCCAAAAGTTATGTAACGCTTAACTTGGCTGAAGTTGATAAATATGTTAAGTTAAGCGCAATAAATGATGTGAATGAATTGGAGATTCCGGAAGTACATCGAATTTTTGATCGTACCTTTACAACAGAAGCTAGTCGGTCCGGCAGACAACTAGGATTAGGCTTGCACATTGTACAACAGCTCATTCAAAAACAGGGTGGAGAAGTTGTGGCTGATGTACAAGGGAATGAATTTAGGATTGATGTGTACTTCAGAAAATGGGATATTTGACTCCCATTTTTTGATAAATAGACGTATTTGTTTAAAAATTGAGTATAAGGTAAGCATTTTTGCTGTGGCTATAAGGCAATTTTATAAAGGAAGGGAATATATATTTTCTATCAAAATGGAAAGGGAATTAACATGATTAAAGAAATTGATATAACGATTGATAAATTTGCTAAAGAAGTATTTAGCATTCAAATAATTTCCTATCAAGTTGAAGCGGAACTCATTGGATACTCTGATATACCACCATTAAAAGACACAGTGGGATTATTACAACGAAGTGGGGAAACCTTTTATGGTTATTATTTAAATGGAGAGTTATGTGGGGCAATTTCTTTTAAGGCGGACAATCAAGTAATTGATATCCATCGGTTAATGGTACATCCCGATTATTTCAGAAAGGGAATTGCTAAAAAGTTATTAGAATTTGTTGAAAATAATAAGGGGAACAATAAAACAATCATCGTAACTACCGGGTCTAAAAACTTGCCAGCAGTAAATTTATATTTAAAGAATGGTTTTTCAAATTTAGGAGAAAAAAAGGTGGCGTCATCTATATTTTTGACCCATTTTAAAAAGGAACTATAACCCTTTTGCAAATAAAAATCATTTTCACACAAGAGTTTCGCGTGGTACATCTATATATCCCTATGAAGAAAAAAGGTTAAAATTTATGACAATTTTTCAATGTTCATCAATAATCAAATCTTTTAAAGTTAACGGACACATCGCCTTCATCCCCATACCTAGTCCGTTAACGATAAAGTTGTCACAATGTGTGATTAATCCCTTACTTATTCATTTGAAATACTGTCTTGTACGAGCTTTCGAATCTCATCTTCCCGATTGTCATAAAATAGTTCGACAATTTTACTGCCAACAATGACACCATCACAATAGGAACTAAGTTTGCGCGCTTGTTCAGCATTGGAAACACCAAAACCTGCTAAAACAGGAACACTCGAGTGTTTTTTTAAGTTCTCTAAATAGCTATAAACCCGATCTTGGTGAGTTGCCCTTGCACCAGTCGTTCCCGTTACGGATACGGCATATAAAAATCCTTCCGCCCGTTTTCCAATTTCCAACATTCGTTCTTTTGTACTTGTTAAGGCAACTAATCGAATAAAGGCGATATCATTTTTATCTAGTGCCACAGAAATCATTGCTTCCTCTTCGAGTGGAACATCTGGAATGATGACACCGTCAATACCAACTTCTGCACATTTTTGGGCAAAATCTTCGATACCATAAACGAAAATGGGATTGATATATGTCATAATGATGACAGGGACCGTTCTTTCCTGTTTAAATGTTCCAAGAAAGTCCAGTACTTTTCGTAATGAAATTCCTTTTTCCAATGCACGTAATCCAGCCCTTTGTATCGTCGGTCCATCAGCAACAGGATCAGAAAATGGAATTCCTAGTTCAATGGCAGATACCCCGGATGATTGTAAAAAGAGAATTTGATCTTTCATTCGTTCTAGTCCATATTCACCAGCAACAATGTATGGAACGAATAAATTTTCATTAGCATCAATTTTTTGGGTAAAAATTTTGTCGATATTTGCTGTTCCCATGTTACTTCGCCCCCAATCTGTCTTTTACTTGTTGGACATCTTTGTCACCACGTCCAGATAAGGAAATCAAAATGATGTCATTTTCTGAACAACTTTTCGCTAACTTTATTGCATAAGCAATGGCATGGGCACTTTCAAGGGCAGGGATTATACCTTCTGTTCGAGAGAGTAATTGAAAGGCTTCTAATGCTTCCTCATCAGTAATTGAACCGTAGGTTGCACGATTTATATTGGCTAGATGGCTATGTTCAGGTCCTACCCCGGGATAGTCTAAACCCGCGGAAATAGAAAAGGCTTCCTGAATTTGTCCATCCTCGGACTGTAAAAGCTGAGTCATTGTACCGTGTAAGATGCCGGTTTTCCCAGCAGTTAACGTAGCGGCATGTTGATTCGATTCAATGCCGGCTCCACCTGCCTCAATACCATGTAATTTTACTGATTCATCATTAATAAAGGGATAAAAAATTCCCATAGCATTGCTTCCGCCACCGACTGAAGCAACAACATGATCAGGTAATTTATCTGTCATCTCTCTCAGCTGTGCCTTAGCTTCATTTCCAATCACCGATTGAAAATCACGAACAATTTTCGGAAATGGATGGGGACCAACGACAGACCCTAAAATGTAGTGAGTATCCTCGACATTGGCAACCCAGTACCGCAGTGCCTCATTGACAGCATCTTTTAAAGTTCCACTTCCTTGTGAAACACTCTCAACCTTAGCACCAAGGAGCTCCATTCGAAAAACATTTAATGCTTGTCTTTTTACATCAACTTCCCCCATAAAAACGATGCACTCTAAATCTAGCAATGCGCAAACAGTTGCTGTTGCAACACCGTGTTGTCCAGCCCCAGTTTCTGCGACGATTTTCTTTTTTCCCATCCTTTTTGCAAGCAATGCTTGACCGATAGAATTGTTAATTTTGTGTGCTCCAGTATGGTTTAAATCTTCTCTTTTTAAGAAAATTTTAGTTCCACCGACTTGATGTGACAAATTTTTTGCTTCATAAAGTGCTGTTTCTCTTCCAACATAATTTGTTAGATAATGTTGTAATTCGTCTTTGAAAAGTGGGTCTTCAATTGCTTTTTTATACGCAGATTCTAATTCCAATAAAGCTGGCATTAATAATTCCGGAACAAATCTGCCCCCAAATTCACCAAACTTACCTTGTTCATTTGGCATCGTATAACGATTCAAAAAAATCCTTCCTTTCTGTCATGAAAATGGTTAGTATTAAGAATTCAACGGTGAAGATATCGTGTTTTTCGCTGTTTGAATAAATGATTTTATTTTTTGTAAATCTTTTTTTCCATTTGTTTCAACACCACTTGAAACATCAACCCCGACAGGATTAGCAGTTTTAATGGCTTGCTCGACATTATCAGCGGCTAGCCCGCCAGCAATAATTAGTTTATTTTTATTAATATTTAATTCATTGACACGATTCCATTGGAAGGTTTTACCTGACCCACCACGATAGGTAGTGGGGGGACTATCAATTAAATAGTAGTCACAAGGATAGTTGGAAATATCCTCATTTTCTATGTCATCTATAGAAAATGCCTTGATGACAAGATAGGGGATTTCCTTTGCAAAGTTTGCAGATTCATCCCCATGCAATTGAATGATATCGAGTCCAACAAGTTTCGCAATAAATTTTATATTACTAATAGATTCATTAACAAAAACGCCAACTTTTTTAATTGATGAAGGTAATTCTTTAGCAATTAATGCTGCTTTTTGTGGTGATATCCGTCTTTTACTCGGTGTAAAGACAAATCCAATCATATTTGCTTGTTGTTCACTCACCACATTCGCAGCATCGAGTGATTGAATCCCACATACTTTTACTATCATAAAGGTTATTCTCCCTTCCATTCGTTCATTTAAAAATGTAACGGAACTTGAAATGACTTTATCGTTTCGTTAACGTCAGGAGCAACCATGAATGTTTCTCCTACTAAAATAGCCCTAGCGCCATATTCGGCAACCGTTTCGATGTCTGCTTTTGTGCTTAGCCCACTTTCACTAATTAAAATCGTGTTTGGGTCTGTGACCATATTGGCAAGTCGTTTCGTCGTTTCTAAATCTACGTGAAAAGTTTTTAAATTGCGATTATTGATCCCTATTAATCTGGGTGAAAGTTCCAACACCCGTTCCATTTCCTCTTCATTATGCACTTCACATAACACTTCTAAATCTTGTTCATTTGCATATTTAAATAACTCCTGAAGCTTTTCGTCATTTAATGCAGCAGCAATGAGCAAAATAATATTTGCCCCAGCTTGTTTCGCTACATCAATTTGAATGGAATCTATCATAAAATCTTTACATAATATGGGAACATCAACAGCTTCGCGGACGGCTTTTAAGTCATCCATTGATCCTTTAAAAAAGGGGAAGTCCGTTAGGACCGAAATGGCATTAGCTCCATTTTTTTCATAGAGTTTAGCCTGTTTAACAGGATCAACTGAAGTGTTGATATTCCCTTTAGATGGGGAGGCACGTTTAATTTCTGCAATAATACTCATTGCACGACAATCTTTAATCTTTTCATAAAACGGTATTTGTTTCATCTTTTTTATTGCAGAAAATTCTTGCTTTTTTAACTCAACAACTTCTTTTTTCTTTTCAGTAATAATTTTGTCTAAAATAGTCATTGGGCTTTCTCCTTTAATCTTGACCGGCTAAAAGTGCGTAATGTCTCTAATCTTTCTAACGCAGCCCCTGATGAAATGACCTCACGGGCTAATTGTACACCTTCAATAATGGAGGCTACTTTTCCATTTGCGAATAATCCTATTCCAGCATTTAGTAGTGTTGTGTCTAAAAACGGTGAGGCTTCATTATTTAAAACACTTAACAAAATTTCTGCATTTCTAGAAACATCCCCACCTTGAATTGATGTATTGGGATACTCAGATAATCCAACATCCTGAGGGTGAATTCTCAGTTTTGAAATTTCTCCATTTTCTAATAAAACTAGCTGATTCACCCCTGATAATGATGCTTCATCCATCCCCCCAGCCCCATGCATGACAATAGCCCTTTTCCGCCCTAATTGATTTAAAGTTTCAGCAATTGTCACAAGTTTATTAGGATCATAGACTCCCATAATTTGTGTTTCCAATTCAATCGGATTTGTTAATGGTCCAATCAAATTAAAAATCGTCGGTAGAACGAGCTCCTTCCGAACCTTCATAAACGGTCGTAAATTAGCATGGACATGAGGAGCAAACAAAAAGACAATATTATTTTCGCGGAGCATTTTTTCTGTATCGGCTTTTGATAAAGTGAGTGAAACACCTAAATATTCCAACACATCTGCGCTACCGGCTTTACTAGAAATACTCCGGTTTCCATGTTTTGCGACAGGAATGCCTGCTCCTGCAAGCACAAATGATGAAGTCGTACTAATGTTAAAACTGTAGGATTGGTCACCACCTGTACCGCAATTGTCCATCACAGATGCAAGCTGAATCGTACTCATATCTGATTGTTTGCGGATTACTTCAACCATTCCGGCAATTTCTTCAGGTGTTTCTCCTTTCATTCGTAATGCAGTCAAAAAGGCTGCAATTTCTGAATCTGTCGATTGTTCTGATAAACAGTATGTCATTGCTTTTTTTATTTCTTCTGATGAAAGATTCTCCCTTAGAAAAAGCTTTTGTAAATACATTTTCATCTTGATAAACCCCTTTTCATTTTTTAACTCATTTGCCGACTCTTTTTTAAATTAGTTAATGATCTAGCTTTATGCAAAGTTTCCTCATACTCATTTTCCGGTATCGATTGCGCAACAATACCAGCACCTGTTTGCAAATATGCCTTCTTGTCTTTTACGACAAGGGAGCGAATGGCGATGGCAAAATTAATGTCATGATTCCACGTAATATAACCGACACCACCCGCATAAAAGCCACGACGTTCTTCTTCAATATCATTGATGATTTTTACGGCTCGTTCCTTTGGTGAACCAGATACAGTCCCAGCGGGTAGACAAGCGATGAGTGCATCAATACTGGATACATCGTTTTTCAATTTTCCATGAACTTCAGAAACAAGGTGCATGACGTGTTCAAATTTTTCAACTTGTTTATTTATTGGGACTGTAATGCTGTTTTGTTTACATAATGGAGCAAGCTCCTGTTCACTTAACGTCACAAGCATTTCGTGTTCCATTAATTCCTTTTCGTCCTGAAGCAATTCGGTTTGTAAGGCATCATCTTCTTCAGCAGTTCCTCCCCGTTTTCTCGTACCTGCAATTGGATTAGTAATGACCGTGTCCTTTGTCGTTTTGACTAAACTTTCTGGAGATGCCCCGACGACATAATAATCATTAAAGTCAATAAAAAACATGTATGGAGATGGATTAGCTGCCCGTAATTGTCGATAAAATGAAAATGGGTCAACATTCAACTCAGCTACCATTCGTTGAGAGACGACAATTTGTTCCATATTTTCTTTTGCGAGTAATTCTTTTGCCAATTGCACTTGTTTAATAAACTGATCTTTTTGTATTTTTGGTTTAAATATGACATTCACTTCTGTAGCAGATTTCATTGAATTAGGTTGATCAAGCTCTGTTTCAATTGCAATAATTCGTTCATGGAGTGCTGCTTCCGATTCACCATTGAATCCGAATGCAATGATATGAATCGTTTCTGTTCGATGTTCAAAGACGATAATCGTATCATAAATCATAAAATGAGCATCGGGTATATTCAATTCATCCTCTAATTCTTTTCCAACAGCTACAAATTGGCGGATCATATCGTATGCCACATATCCTACCGCACCACCCGTAAAGGGGAATGGAATCGGTAAATCAAATTTTGGAAATGTTGTTTTTAAATAGTCAAGTGTATTCAATGGAAAAACCGTTTGAGCCATATCGTGTAAATCGAAAACCTCTGTTTCACTTCCATTACCGATAATTTCCTGGATAGGGTTGGCACCAATAAATGAAAATTTCCCCTTTGTTTCGTGTAGTGAAGAACTTTCTAATAAAAATTTTTTCTCACCAGTTAACTTTTGGAAAATACTAATTGGCGTGAGTAAATCAGCGTTTTTACTTAACATTTTATGTTTAGGTGTTAAAGTCATTTTCGTCATCCTCCATTTTTAACAAAAACTTTTCAAATAAAAAAACCCCTACAAACACAATATATGTGTCTGTAGAGGACGATTATCACCGTGGTGCCACCTCTCATTAAAAAGCAATTTTCGTTAATGCTTTTCATCTCTGTTCAGATACGCAGTATTTCTGATATCCTATCCATATAACGGTGGAACCCGTATATTCCTACTGTCCGTTTTTTTGAGAAAACGGTGTTCAGAATATCTCTTGTAAGTCCATTCAACCTTCAACGATATACTAAGATCCCAGCATCCTTAGCTCTCTGTCATATGTTTTATAAGCCTACTCATCTTACGCAACGATTTTGTATTCATTTTTAAAATAAAAAAGCCTCCATCCAATAGAAAGGACGAGGATTTCGCGGTACCACCTTTGTTAGCTACTTATAGCTCACTTCAGTAAACAAATGATGTGATAATCACTTGTTATCCCTGTGTAACGGTAGGGTATACCGTCAAAGCCTACTCCAATCATTGTTTCGGTTTGATGCTCCAAAGTCCATTCATCGATGAAGGATACTAGATTCCAGCAACCTCTAGCTCTCTATAATCCATTTTCAGTCGACTACTATTCTTTTTCAACGCACTATTTATATGATTAGCAAACATAATATCGTATAATTGAAAATATGTCAAGTAGGCATTCTTATTATTGGAAAAATTTAATAAAATGAACAAGGGAATAGGGCTATCTGGTGCAGATTCGGTGATATCCACTTTTTTGATAACATTTTTATTTTGTCAAATTGCTTAAAATCTCGACGTGAATGATTTAAATAAAAGTAAAACCTATCTTGGAAAAAGATAGGTTCAGCATTTAATCTTCATAAGTTATAAATTTATCATCTAATGGGATTCGGTCTTTTATTAATGGTTGTCTTTCAAAGTATCCTAAATGAATAAAACCAACAATTTTCTCTGTATCTTTCACATCCAATATTTCTTTCACTTGTTCATCATAAATATGTGGATTCGTCTTCCAAACAACACCCAACTGTTGTTCCCATGCAAGTAGCCAAAAATTTTGGATCATTGCTGAAGTAGCACCAAAGTTTTCATCCCATTGTTTTTGTAACTCAGGTTCTTCCATGATGACGACTAAAATTGCATTCGGTTCGTTTAAATAATTCTCCCGATCCTCTTGTCGATCATCAGGGTAAGTTTTAGCTACCTTTTTGGCAAATGAAGGCAACTTATCCTTTTCAATAAATATAAACCGCCAAGGTTGTCTCATCCCATGTGTCGGAGCCCAAATGGCATCTTCTAACAAAGAGCGGACGACAGATTCTTCAACCTTTTTATCTGTATAGCCTTTTTTTACGGCTCTGCGCTGCCTAATAATAGTAGCGAGGGAAGAAAGTTCGTTGTTTTTTGTCATGATTGTCAACCCCCAAAAATATGTTAATTAAAATGAACCACTCAAAGTATAGCGAAAAAATCGATGAATAGCAAATGACTGGTAATACGACAAGGCAACTTATAAAACTTTTTAGTGACAAGACAGGTGTAAAATTAGTTGTATATCCAAAATAAAACTGTTACAATTAATCAGTAATTATTTTATTTTTCATAGACTATGTGAAAAGCTTCACATATAAAACGGGAGGAAATCATGGTATCATTTTTAAGCAAAAAGGGAGTTACACTTTCACCAAGGGAATATTTTATTACAGCATTATCATATATGGCATTGGGTCTTTTTTCATCACTTATTATGGGACTGATAATTAAAACAATTGGTCAACAGCTTAACATTGAATCATTTATTGAAATGGGTTCGTTTGCGATGGAACCAAAAATAATGGGAGGGGCGATTGGTGTTGCGATCGCATATGGATTAAAAGCTCCACCGTTAGTATTGTTTTCAGCCTTATTTGCTGGAGCATTTGGTGCTGAATTAGGTGGTCCAGCAGCAAGTTATGTCGCAGTCATATTTGCAACAGAAATAGGAAAGATATTTTACAAGCTTACGAGAGTAGATATCATTGTGACACCTTTTATTACAATTGCTGTCGGATTTTTTACTGGGAAGTTCATCGGGATTCCCATTAATACGATGATGGTTTGGTTTGGTGAAGTTATTAACTGGTCAACCATGCAACGTCCCTTTATTATGGGAATTCTTGTTGCCGTTCTCATGGGATGGGCATTAACAGCCCCGATTTCAAGTGCAGCAATTGCTTTTATGCTGTCATTAGATGGATTAGCTGCCGGAGCTGCTGTCATCGGTTGTTCAGCGCAAATGGTCGGATTTGCAGTGTCAAGTTATCGGGAAAATGGTTTTGGTGGTTTATTAGCCCAAGGAATTGGAACATCAATGCTTCAGGTGCCAAATATAATTAAAAAGCCAATCATTCTGATTCCTCCAACTTTAGCTAGTATCATCATTGCTCCAATCGGGACAGTTTGGCTTCAAATGACGAATAATGAAGCGGGAGCGGGAATGGGAACAAGTGGTTTTGTCGGCCAAATTATGGCCTTTGAAACGATGGGATTCACGATGCCTGTTCTGTGGTCGGTGGTCGCGCTACACATCGTTGCCCCTGCTGTAATTAGCTTAATTTTTTCAGAATTATTTAGAAAAATGAAATGGATTAATCATGGAGATATGACAATCCATTATGAATAATAGCCATACTCCTAATTTTATTATAAACTTTCATTGGTACTTCATAGCGAAATAAGTTAAACTGAAGGTAGTATTTATAGGTAATTTAACAAGAATTTACCTCATAAAAAGATATTATTTTTGGATGAATTATTAAAGAGATAACTAAGTAATTAGGAGGTTTTTTTCATGGATGATTTTATGAAACGGGCTGTTCAAATTGCGGCTGATAATGTGAGAGAGGGTGGCGAACCGTTCGGTGCCGTGTTGGTAAAGGATGGAGAGATTATCGCAGAAGGTGTCAATGAGTTACACAAAAAATACGATGTCAGTGGTCATGCAGAACTAGTTGCGATTAGAAAAGCACAGGAAAAACTACAAACTCATGACTTAACAGGTTTTACAATGTATGCGAGTGGTGAACCGTGTCCAATGTGCTTAACATCAATGTATAACTCGAACATTATGGATGCTTATTATTGTGCCTCTATTGAAGAAACTGCAGAAGCGGGTTTAGGTGCATCGGTTATCATTTATAGTGATTTAAAAAAACCTAACGAGGAAAGAAAATTAGCAATGAAACATATGCCGTTAGAAAAAGGTATGGAAAATCCAATGCAAATGTGGAAAGAACGGAGTTAATATGAGCCATATTGATAAATTGACTCAAATTGCTAAAGTTGCCTCAGAGAACGGAAGAGATTACTCAAAGGTAATTAATGTAAAGCCCATTCAAGGTGGCTCTATTAATGAAGCCTATTATGTTCAAACAGAAGAAGCCGAATACTTTATGAAATTTCACCCAGAATCACCGAAAGGTTTTTTTAAAAGTGAAGCAATTGGTTTAAGAATAATTAAAGAAACTGGAACAATTTCTGTACCAAACTACTTGTCCTATTCGGACCAACCTGGGAATGCATTTTTATTATTAGAGTGGATTAATGGCAAAAAAGTTTCCCAAACAGAAGAGATATTTGGTCAAAAGTTAGCTGAATTGCATCAGACTTTTGGTCCCATGCACGGCTTCAAAGAGGACACTTATATCGGGCTATTGCCACAACCTAATGAATTGAAAGCGAATTGGCTAGAATACTATCGGGATTTTCGTTTACAATCACAACTTAATCAAGGGATTGAAAATGGATTAATTGATGGTCAACGTCGCCAACGAATGGAAACGTTGTTAGGACGACTAGATGAGTGGATACCACGATTTGTCGAACCATCACACTTACACGGAGACTTGTATAACGGGAATTGGATTGTTGGCCCTGGTGGAGCACCGTACTTAGTAGACCCATCATTCTTATTTGGTGACCGCCATTTTGAGATTGCCTTTTCAGAATTATTCGGGGGCTTACCAAAGAAATTTTATGAATCATATCACGAGAGTTTCCCATTAAGAGAAGATTATGAAGACATCAAGGAACTATATCAATTATATTATTTATTAGCTCATTTAAATCTTTTTGGGGAAAGCTATGGAAGTAGTGTCGATCACATATTGGCGAAATATGTCGATTGATGATAATAGTGCCTTATATCACACCTCCAAAAGTTGAATTACGCTATATTAATGTAGTAGACTAATATCAGCTTGGGGGGTTTTTTATGTCTTTTTATCAATTCTTGTTATTTGTGCATATTTTCTCGGCAATTTTAGGACTAGGTCCTGGTTTTGTCATGATCTATATCGTAACGAATGCAAAAACGTTACCGCAATTAAAGCATGCTTATGCTATCCGTAAAAGAATCCATGTGTTTGTAATGGTCGGTGGGACCTTATTGTTAGTGACTGGTATTATGATGGGGTTGTTAAATACGGCTTTATTCAAACAAGGATGGTATATCATCAGCTTCATTCTATACTTAATTGCTTTAGGAGCAGGTCCCGTCATTTTATCACCAAAATCAAAACCAGTAAAACAGTTGTTAGCAAATGCAACAGGGGAGAAAATTCCGCCAGAATATTTTCCTTTAGCAAAGTCAGTCTTTTTTTATGAAAGAATAACAAACGTCATATTTTTAATTATCATCGCTTTAATGATATTGAAACCTTTTTAATTGAAGTTAGGTGAGTGTTGTTGCGAATTAACCATTTTGAAGACTTAACCCAAGCGGAAATGAAAGTATCGATGGGCGGTCAGACAATCATCGTTTCCGTCTATTTAATTGACCGGCTATTAATTGACACTGGACCGATGAGAAAACAAAAGGAATTAATTCCCTTTTTCCAACAATGGGACATGGATTATGCGATCATCACTCATCATCATGAGGAACATAGTGGCTTGGGAAAATGGATTCGGGACAATAAACAAATTCCTATCTATATGCACGAAAAAGGGGTAGAAATTTGTTCGGAAAGATTATCAATTCCCCTTTATCGTCGATTGTTTTGGGGTAAAAGAGACCCCTTTCTTGCTAACACGATTGGAGAAATTTTTCAAACGGAAAAATATACATGGGATGTTATTTTCACTCCTGGTCATGCTGAGGATCATATCGCTTTATACAATCGTGAAAAAGGTTGGATGTTCGGTGGGGATTTATATGTTTATCCACGGCCTAAAAGTATGTATGCATTTGAGTCATTACCAGTGATGGCACAATCGTTGAAAAAAATGTTAGCATATGATTTTTCGACTTATATTTGTATGCATGCTGGTGTGTTAAAGAATGGACGTAAAAAAATTGAAGAAAAACTTCAACATCTTCGGCAAGCAGAACAAAATATAGTAGAGTTATATAAAAAAGGGTACTCGACAAAGGATATAAGGAAGCAATTGTTTCCAAAACGACACATGATGCATTATGTTTCCTTTTTTGAGAGCTCACCAATGCATATGATCAATTCAGTTATTAACAATAATTAACATAAAGGTCGTTGTGAATAATAAGGAACATGTAAATAAATTGAGTGTTAAAATTTGTCATATATTCAGAAGAAAAATAAATGATTTTAAAAAAGTAAATAGAAATAATTGAGAAGACCGCTCACGGCTAGAGAGTCCATTTAAAGAGAAAACAGAAGCCATGAGAAGACCGCCCACGGCTAGAGAAGCCATTAAAAGGGAAAACGGAAGCCGTGAGAAGACCGCTCACGGCTAGAGAACCCATTAAATGAAAATGAAAGCCGTGATAAGACTGCTCACGGCTAGAGAATACATTAAAAAAGAAAACGGAAGCCGTGAGAAGACCGCCCACGGCTAGAGAATCCATTAAAAAAGAAAATGGAAGCCGTGAGAAGACCGCCCACGGCTAGAGAAGCCATTAAAAGGGAAAACGGATGCCGTGAGAAGACCGCTCACGGTTAGAGAGTCCATTTAAAGAGAA
>DKGO01000217.1:14165-14463 GCA_002453315.1 Caryophanales bacterium UBA6768
GTGAGAAGATCGCTCACGGCTAGAAAATCCATATACTTTTATGATACATCAACTCATAAGACGGGTGTTAGAACCCTTAAGACTTCTGGCCGAATAATTTACAAATCTCGACAATGACTTTAGTTGCCTTTTCCATATTGTTAATTGAAATATATTCGTGTTTTCCATGGAAGTTTTCCCCGCCGGTAAAAATATTCGGGGTCGGAAGCCCCATATATGACAATTGTGATCCGTCAGTCCCGCCGCGAATCGGTTCAATAATTGGGTCGATATTCAAATTAATCATCGCTTGTTTTGC
>DKGO01000217.1:14631-15267 GCA_002453315.1 Caryophanales bacterium UBA6768
TATCGACAATTTCAATCACTGGTTCAATTTTTTCTCGCATATTGTAATATTGATCAGTCATTTCAAGAACAATACTTTTCTCACCATACTGTTGTTGTAACGATGCAGTATGTTCTTTTATCGTGTTTTTTCGAGCTTGAAAATTGTCTTTGTCAAAATCACGAATAATATAGATTAGCTCCGTTTTTTCTGTCGTTCCTTCCATAGAAATTAAATGATAAAAACCCTCATATCCTTCGGTATGTTCAGGGACCTCTTCTGCCGGTAACATATCAATAAACTGTGTCGCCATTTTTACCGAGTGAATCATTTTATCTTTTGCAGTTCCCGGGTGAGTATTATTTCCGTAAAAAGTGACTTTGGCAGCCGCGGCATTAAAACTCTCATATTGTAGTTCTCCCAAAGGGCCACCATCAACTGTATAGGCAAAATCTGCCGCAAATTTCTCTACATCAAATTTATGGGGCCCCCGTCCGATTTCTTCATCTGGTGTAAAAGCCACGCGAATGGCCCCATGTTCAATTTCAGGGTGCTCAATTAAATATTCCATTGCAGTCATAATTTCAGCAATACCTGCTTTGTTATCTGCCCCTAACAAAGTCGTGCCATCGGTTGTCATTAAAGTATGACCAATAT
>DKGO01000087.1 GCA_002453315.1 Caryophanales bacterium UBA6768
CTAAATATTACTATACGAGGGGGCTTTAACATGACAGAGAAAATTAATGTTTCAAAATTATGTGTTGCCAAGGTGCCTTTTTTTAATCATCTTTCTGATGATGAAATGTTTAAAGTAGCGGGCAAAAGTAACCATCGCCATTTTAAAAAGGGGGACACCATTTTTAGTGATGGTGATCCATTAGATTATTTATATATCGTTCATCAAGGAAGGGTAAAAATTTATCAACTTTTTGAATCAGGGAAGGAACAGTTGTTGCGGGTGGTCGAACCTGGGGAATTTATGGGAGAATTGGCTCTCTTCACGACAAATACACTCGATAGCTATGCCGAGGCATTGGAGAAAACCGAAATTTGCATGATCCACCGTAGCGATATGCAATCACTATTGAATGAACACCCAACTATTGCCATAAAAATTTTAGAACAATTTAGTAATCGGTTGGATCAAACGGAAAGGTTAGTCGGAGAATTGAGTGCAAAAGATGTGGAGGCAAGAATTGCAAGCTATTTGTTGGAACTAAGTAATAAGAGTGATTCAGCAAATATTGTATTACCAATGAGTAAAAAGGATCTTGCCTCTTATTTAGGAACAACCCAAGAAACGGTGAGCCGAAGATTTTCGAGTTTCCAAATGAATGGTTGGATTGAGCAAAAAGGCCATCGTGATATTAAAATTATTGATAAGGAAGCACTTGAATCATTGCCACAATGATGTGCTTTTTTTATTCGAGAGGTTCAGGATAATTAGTACTTGCCCGGCTGAAAATGCCTATAATGCGATCTTCAAAGGTATATTTGGCTCTTGCTCATCTGAATTTTGCTTTTTTTTCTGTTTTTCGGACAGGCATCCGGCACTTGCTCCGATGAAAATACCGAAAATTCGAATTTCAAATGAACAACGACAACCTACTCAGCCTAAAATGCAAATAATAATATAATTTTCAAAGGTGCATCATTGTTGCATCGCTCTTAAATGCGGATACTTCGCACTTAAACGTTATTTGCCGCTCTTAAACTGATTTGAACGCACATAAGCCTGATTCATCGCACATAAAAGTAGTTTATCGCTCTTAAATTGAATTGAACGCTCATAAATGATAGTCCATCACACTGTCCTTATACCGTTTTTTCGCTCTTAAAACTTACATAAATTAATTCATGCACACATATAAAAACAATCAGCCCCTTCTACAAAAAGGACTGATTATTTCACTTTTTAGCTTTCTACTCATATCGTAATGACTCTATCGGGTCGAGTCTTGATGCTTTGTTTGCTGGTAATAGTCCGAAGACTATTCCAATTAACATCGAAAACAATATTCCGCCGATGATGACTGGCAATGATACTAATGGTGGCCAGCCTGCGAAATGGGATACGATAAAGGCGACTCCTGTTCCAATTCCCATGCCGATTAATCCACCAATTAAGGTTAAGGTCATTGATTCTATTAAAAATTGGAATAGAATTTGTCCTCTTGTTGCGCCTAGTGACATGCGAATACCGATTTCACGGGTTCTTTCAGTGACTGATACGAGCATGATGTTCATGACTCCGATACCACCTACTAGGAGCGAGACTCCTGCGATACTGCTAATTATTATTGTCATGATGCGGGTAATTTGACCAATTCCTTGGGCGATTTCTTCCATATTAATAATTTGGTAGGCATCTTCATAGCCATATTTATGATTTAATAGTTCAGCTGCTTTTTCTCCAGCAGTTTGGACTTCGTCTGGTCCAATGGCTTTAATTGCTACTCCTGTAATGGAGTAACTTGCGAATACGGCTTGCCATGTTTTTAATGGTAAATAAATCGTATTAGAACCGAAGCTAAAAATACTTTCATCACTTTTAATGACGCCAACAATTTCAACTGGCTGATTTTTTATATAGATTACCTTACCTAATAGTTCGTCATCATCTTCTTCTAACAAGTCTTCTGCAATGTTGTCAGATACAATCGCTACTCGATCTCCACTTAAAAAATCGGCTGCCACTAAATTTCTTCCAGTCTCAATATCTAATCCTTCCACATCAAGATATGATTGATTAATTCCCATAATCATACCGTCGGTATTATTTTGTCGGTAGGATATTTTTGCCGAATCAGAGCTCGTCGCAACAACACTTTCCACTTCTTTTATTGTTTCCAAATCGGTAATATCATCTTGTATAAAGGCATCTTCATATAAAATATTTGGGTTTGCCTCAATTTCTTCATCAGAAGGCATATAAAAAAGTTCTATCGTATTCGCACTTCCTGTAAATTGGGACTTTAACACTGCCTCCCCACCTTGACCAATGGCGACGACCGCAATGACTGAACCGACACCGATAATAATCCCGAGCATCGTTAACATTGAACGTAACATATGTGCACGGAGAGAGGCGAATGCCATTTTAATATTTTCTATCACACTCACTTTTCTCTCACCTCGTTTGGCGTTTGTTCATCGGCATTATTGATGACACCATTGTCATTGTTATCATCAATGGACTTTTCAGGCCCACTTGCATGATCATCTACTAATCTAGCTAATGTGCCTGCGGAAACGACAGATTCAGCTGAAGTTAACATGCCATCCCTAACGAAAATGGTTCGTCCAGCATAACTAGCAATTTCCGCTTCATGTGTGACAACGATTACTGTCGTTCCATCCTGCTGATTTAACATCGTAAACATATCCATTATTTGCTTACCTGTTTCCGAATCTAATGCTCCTGTTGGTTCATCCGCTAAAATGATGTCTGGGTTGTTAACAATTGCTCGAGCAATCGCCACCCGTTGCTTCTGTCCACCAGATAATGCATTTGGTAAATGGTCAAGTCGATCGGCTAAATCTACTTTTTTCAATGCTTCAAGGGCTCTTTCTGACCGTTCTTTTTTACCAACCCCGGCATAAATCATTGGTAATTCGACATTTTGTAAAGCATTTAATCGGGGCAAAAGTTGAAATTGCTGAAAAACGAAGCCAATGGATTTATTCCGTACCTCTGCCAATTCTTTTTCATTATAGTGTGACACAAGTTTTTCCCGTAAAAAATACTTACCCACGGATGGCTTATCCAAGCAACCGATAATATTCATTAATGTTGATTTCCCAGAGCCAGAAGGTCCCATGATTGCAACAAATTCGCCATGATTGATGTGCAAATTAATATCGTGAAGGACAACTAAATTTTCCCCGGCAACGGGATAACGCTTAGCGACATCTGTTAACTTAATCATTGTAATGTCACTTCCACTCCATCTACAATTTCATCTGACGGATCCAAGATGACTTTGTCACCGGGACCAATCCCTTCTTTTATTTCCATTAAATCATTACTGACAATTCCTATTTTCACCTCGACCCTTTTAGCCTTGTTATCTTCAACAATGTAGACAAAGTTTTCTTTATCTTCTTGTTTTACGGCTGTTAGTGGAATTGCATCAACTTCTTCTTCTCTAATCACAATATCCATCACCATACTAAACCCAGGCTTTACATCAATTTTATCCGTCACTTTCACTTGTATAGGATAAAGCACACTTCCATTATCATCCATACTAGCCCCAGAACCATCTTCCGGTAAATCACTAATAAAACTTACCTCCCCTTGCCACTCTTCATCTGCCACTGCTTCTGAGGTAAGCCAAACATTTTGACCAGTAGCAATTTTTAATGTATCAAATTGTGATACTGATCCTTTCACGACCATATTATCTAAAGAACCGATATGGATAATCGACTGTTCATTCATTTGCCCTTGAGAATTTGGGTGTTCATTGACAGATAATACAGTCCCGTCAAACTCCGCATAAATGATTAATTCTTCTACATCTTTCTCTAGCGATTCTTTTTGTATATTCGCTCGCTTCAACTCAATATTTTGCATTTGTTGTTGTAACTTAATCTCATCATGTTCTTCCTGAAGAAATTCATTTTCTTTATCTTTAGCTAGCTCTTTATCAATTTTGTCATGTTTCTTTTTAATGGAAGCAATTTCAAGATACAACGAATCCATTTGAAGTTCGATTTGCTCTTGCTCTAGTGCTAACTGTTTATTTTCATACCGAAGAAGTTGATCTCCTTTCTTGATTTTATCTCCTTCTTTTACAAAAATTTCAGCAATTTCCCCTTTTTCCTGTTCACGATAAACGAACTGTTCATCATGTATTTTTAATGTCCCTGGTGTCATGACAGTTTCTTCAACAATTTCCTTTTTAAGCTCCGTTGTTTCAACAACAATGCTAGTTCCGTGGGTACTTTTCCAAATATTAATCCCAACAATAATTACAATTAAAAGTGCGACCCCTATAGCTATCCAAATCTTTTTCATTTTCTACCACCTATCTAAACTAATCGTTATTTCATTACATCATCATACACACCTTTTAAAATTGTAACAAAGTTTAGACAAGTTTTCTATGAAATTTCCAAACTAATTTTCCCCAGTACTCATTGTTTCATATAAATGCTTAAAAAAGGATTCATCCATTCCTTCACCTTTAACGCTATACACTTTATGGTCAATCATCACTTCACTACCATAAGGAATGATATAGCTAGTATTATTTTTTTCACGAAAATAAATCATTCTTGTCTTTAATGGCATATAGGAAGTTTCATCATTTACTAACCGTTTATAATGTCGGGATGCAAAATAATCGATGGTTTCGTTAATGACCTCTGGATCTTCTGAACTGACATAAGTTCCTTCGAAATCACTCATTTCAATTTCAACAATATTGTCTGTTTTGACCTGTAATGTCTCCCCAAAATCCATGACACGATATTCTCCTCGTTGATGACTTAACATCAACAGCTGCACTAAACTGACAATAAGTAATAATAATAACAAGTAATTACGATCCATCGAAGTCACCACCTTTAAATCTTCTTATACTAAATCTTACCTTGATACCATTTTCTAATTTTAGGGAAAAAATTCATTGATGTACATCAACTCTATTGTTTATTGTTAGTTTAACCTATTTGGCAAATTTTTTTAAAAATTGCCTTCTGAATTAAAATAGCCATCATAAACATTATGGCTAGATCAATAAAGGATCATTCTTTCAATCTATTTAATGCTAAAATAGCATCGTTGTTATGCCTTTTTTAGATAATGGGGAATATCACTTACATAATTTCATATAGATGTTACTATATTACTAGGGGTGATAAAACTGGATATATTCATGTCGATTTTTGAACTTTTGCCATTAATTATTTTTTATGGTGCTATTATTCTAATTATTTATATTTACATTAAGGATAAATTCCAAAACCAACATTCAATTTTAAAAACACATCCAGTGCTAGGAAGATTACGTTATATTTTTGAAATGATTGGTCCAGAATTTAGACAATATTGGTTTTTGAACGATAAGGAAGGAAGACCAATTGATCGTGATACACAAGAAACGATTGCGAAAGCTGGGAAATACGCCAATACCGTAATGGGCTTTGGCTCTAAAAGAGATTTTTCTAAAACAGGTTTTTATTTAACGAATTCAATGTTCCCTTTAAATACTGATGAATTAAGTGTGGATAATAACAATTTAATTCATACATTCCAATATCAAATTGTCAATGAAACGATTGCGAAACGGAAAGAAAAACGTAATCTTGTAAAATTGAAACCGTGGTATTTAACGAAAGAAAATGAAATTGTCATTGGAAAAACGCGTAAAAATCCATTTCATGTGAAAGGATTAATTGGCGTATCTGCCATGAGTTATGGGGCACTTTCTAAAAGTGCCGTGAAAACTTTGTCGCAAGGTGTTGCAATCAGTGGTGGTAGTTACATGAATACGGGCGAAGGTGGCATTTCACCTTACCATTTATCGAAAATTTTCCAAGTTGTCAATCCAAAAGAAGAATATGTCGACAATTTTTCCGAAGAAATTGTCGATTACGTTAAAAGATACCCAAATTGTTCTAATTTTGATTTAGAGGAACGTTTTGGTAAAGGAATTAACTCCCATTTAAATAGTTTAATTGAAGATGGTACGTTGGAAGAAAAGCATGCAGATTTAATCTTCCAAGTTGGTTCAGGTCTATTTGGTGCTAGAAAAGACGGTGTATATTGTGAGGAAACTTTTCTGTCAAATGCACTAAAACCCGAGGTCAAGGCAATTGAAATTAAACTTGCCCAAGGTGCAAAAGTTCGTGGGGGCAAATTACCTAAAGAAAAAATCACCGAAGAAATTGCTACCATTCGTGGTGTAGAGATGGGGAAAGATGTTGAAAGCCCTAACCGATTTCCGCTTTTTTCTAATATGGAAGAATTATTTAAATTAATTACCCATTGGCAGGAAATCACCGGTAAACCAATTGGCATAAAAGTTGTTGCAGGTGACGGTAGCTCCTTTGAAGAATTAGCCAATTATATGCAAAATACCGGTGATGGACCAGACTTCATTTCTATTGATGGTGCCGAAGGAGGTACCGGTGCAACATATCAGGAAATGGCAGACAGCTTGGGACTTCCTATCAACTCTGGAATCCATATTTTAAATAAAACGTTACACGATTATGGTGTCCGTGATCGGGTTAAAATTATTGCATCTGGGATGTTATCAACTTCAGATAGGATGGCAGTTGCTTTGGCACTTGGTGCTGATTTAATTTATGTCGCCCGTGCTGCGATGAATACTGTTGGTTGTATTAATGCAGCTAGATGCCATACGAATTTATGTCCCGTTGGAATTACATCACACTTACCACACTTAGAAGCTGGCATTGTTGTTTCTGAAAAACGTTATCGAACAGCCAACTATTTAAGAACGATGCGTGAAGGCTTGTACATGTTAGGGGCATCATGTGGTATCGATACGCCAACGAAATTTAATGCAAATCATATAACGATTAGAGAAGCAAATAATGAAGTGAAAAAATTAGAAAAATTAATTGCCACAGGGGATAGCCAAGCAACAACAGAAATAAATGTTGACTTGGAAAGTGAAGTTGCCGAGAAACAAAAAGCGATTAGTAGCTAAGGGATTTAATAATTGAGAAGGATTTGCCTCGATAGCAAATCCTTTTTGTTTGCCCAAACTAGTCATTCGTCAAAAGGTAATGCAAAGTTTTGTTTCTTTTTATTTTTACTAAGTAATAAATGACTTCTTAGTGTCATATCCTCCGAATGGGAATAATCTTGTAAGTACTCATTGAGATCACTCTTTGTTTTTATCCCCTCTGCTTTTAATTCTTCCAGTAGTCTTGCAACATACTCTTCATTTAGTTCAAAGCCATCGACCTTTATTTTACTCATCATTACTTTCCTTTCTTGGTTTCTTCGCCTCATGATAAAATCTTTCATTACCTTCAGCCAAAAGATGTGCTGTTCTTTCCCAGTTAGCAGTACTTAATTTGCTCATTTCATCCTTCGTTAACATATGGGTATATCCATATGGGATCACTTTTCCATGGATACCAATTCGTATGGCATTTTCTGCCTCTTCAAAGGAAAGTTCTCTAAATGTTGCCCCAGGAACTGCATTCTCAAAAAAACGCTTTGCTTCATTTGATTTAAAGACAAGCAAAATCCTTTTTTGTAAAAAATGATCCGCTTGTCGTAAATAAAACTGTAATTCTTCCATTGTTCACACCTCTGCACGTATTATAATAAAAATTAATCAATGCGTGAATTTTTCTTTAACTTTTAAATGTATTTTTGTGGTCAATTTTCTACATTTAAACAGCCATACCTCATCATCAATCATAACAAAGAATTTATTAATTATACCTGCTCAATGATAAATCAATGCATTGATAAGCACTTGAAGATTTCAAGAAAAGTCTTGCCTGGTGATTAAGATGAAGTCCATCAAATGACCGGGTTAAGCAATCGTCTTGATAAGATGATTAAGACGAAATCCATCAAATGACCGGGTCTGATGTGAGGTACGATCTACACCGACTTCACCATTTTCCGCTACAAGATAATCATCTACAAATAACGCATAGGCACTGTATTGAAATGGTACCAAAATAGCTAACGTCTCTCCGATTAATTCCTGGGGGATTTTTACCTTTGTTTGATAGGTTCCATATGTATTGACATCCCCTGTAGTTACTTCAAATGAATCGGGAATGGTCACCATTTTGTTACCTTCCCTTAAGGCATTTGTTTCACTAGATAACAATAACTGCTTTTCATAAAAAACCCAATTCCCATCTATTTTTTCATAAAAGTTACTTTCATCATCAAGGTAGCTAAAATCTATTAATTCTTCGGAAACGATATTTTCGGCCATTGATTTTACTTCAGTATTGAAAAGAATGACTGAAACCATGATGACAATGATTAGAAAGATCTTTCTTCGATGTCGAGCCAATTCATTCACTCCAAACTCACTTGAACAATTAAACTACCATTGGGGAATTTATCCATACCAAATCTATTATTCAATAGTCCATACTTAAAATATAAAAATAGCATGGTATATGCCAATACTATAGCATACATACCACGCTTTTATGAACACATTAAATTTCAAAATTTCGTTTATAAAATTTTCCCTAAAAACGACTTGAGTCGCTCACTTTTTGGATTGTCAAAAAGTTCCTCTGGTTTACCTTCCTCTACAATAATACCCTCATCGATGAATAAAACGCGATCACTTACTTCTCTCGCAAAACCCATCTCATGAGTAACAACGACCATCGTCATTCCTTCTTGTGCCAGATCTTTCATAACAGCCAATACTTCGCCAACAAGTTCTGGGTCAAGAGCTGAAGTTGGTTCATCAAAAAGCATCACTTTCGGATTCATTGCCAAGGCACGGGAGATGGCTACCCGTTGCTTTTGTCCCCCGGATAAACTACTTGGATAAGCATGTACCTTATCAGCTAACCCAACTTTTTCTAACAGTGATTTAGCAATTTCTTCCGCTTCATCACGGGGCATTTTTTTCACTTTCATCGGTCCTAAAATAATATTTTCCAAGACAGATTTATGTGGAAATAAATTAAAGTGCTGAAACACCATTCCAACTTGGCTTCTTAATTCATTAATATTTGTTTTTGGATCTGTTAAATCGACCCCGTCAATAGAAATATTCCCCGACGTTATTTCCTCTAGCAAATTGATACATCTTAAAAAGGTACTTTTCCCTGAACCAGACACCCCAATCACACAAACGACTTCTTTTTCCTTCACTTCAGTCGTTATTCCTTTTAATACTTCATTTTCACCAAACGATTTATGTAAGTCATTCACATCAATCATTATACATCTAACCTCCGTTCAACACGTCGCAATATTAACATCGATGGTATCGTAATTGCCATATAGAAAATTGCAACCATTATATATGGTTCAAAATAGACAAATGTGGAAGATGCATAATATTTACCTTGGTATAATAACTCATTAACAGCAATCGCTGAAAATAGTGACGTATCTTTCAAACTTATAATGAACTGGTTACCTAAAGGTGGTATCATTTGTTTAAAGGCTTGTGGCCACACGATATACCTCATCGTCTGACCCGAGGTTAAACCTATTGAACGTCCTGCCTCTGTTTGACCTTTATCGATTGATTGAATGCCACCCCGGACAATTTCAGCTATGTAAGCACCAGCATTTAATGCAATCGCAATAATGGATGCAGTCATTTTGTCTAAATTTATACCAAATAAGTCGGCTAACCCAAAATAAATGAACAATATTTGTACAAGTATAGGAGTCCCTCTAATTACTTCAACATAAACTGTCGTTAGCCAAAAAATAAACCTATTTTCAGATAGGCGTCCAATCCCTGTAAATACACCAATAACAAAACCTATAGCTACCCCGACTAGCGTAATGATAAACGTTAATTGAACACCTTTCCATAAATAGGGGAGTACCCCTATTAAATGATCCATACCTGATTCACCCCAAATCTCCCTATTAAGATAGAAAAGCGTGACACGATCATCACGCTTTTCTAGACAAACAACTCAATTTTTCAATGGCTTTTATGTTCCTTCAGGACGCTCTCCAAACCATTTTTCATAAATATCATCATATGTGCCATTTTCTTTTAATGTTGTTAAAGCATCATCGATAAGGTCACGAATTTCAGATCCTTTCGGGAATCCGATACCGTAATCCTCCCCAGTTAACTTTTCACCTACTGTTTTCAACTTACCGCCAGCTTCTTTTTCTGAATAATACAGAACATTCGGCAAATCATATAGTACCGCATCTGCTCTACCAGTTAAAACTGTTTGGTATGCTTCAACAATTTCTGGGAATGCTTCCGGAGTTGCATCAGTATTTTCTTGTAAATACTCTTCACTTGTTGATCCAACACGTGTAGCAACCACTTTACCATCGACATCATCAATTGATTGAATCTCATCCATGTTTTCTTCTGTGACAGCTAAGATTAAACCTGCTTCATAATATGGTTGAGTAAAATCAATACTCTCGGCACGCTCTTCAGTAATTGTCATACCGGCAATTCCGATATCAAACTTACCTGACCCTAGACCAGCAACAATTCCTGAAAATTCAAGTGTCTCAATTTCAATTTCAATGCCAGCTTCTTCAGCAAGAGCCTTAATTAAATCAACATCAAAACCTACAAGTTCACCCGTTTCTTCATCTAGGTACTCAAACGGTACGTAGGCATTATCTGTTGCCACTGAATAAACTTTACCTTCTTCAGCTCCGCTATTATTTTCTGCTGCATCGGAATTATCAGCATTTTCTGCATTGTTAGCGTTATCATCATTGTTAGCATTACTATCATTGCCATTATCTGAAGTCCCGCCACATGCTGCTACAAATACTAATAGAGCTCCAAGCAACAAAGCCAAAAACCACTTCTTATTCATACTTTACCTTTACCCCCTAAAAGTAATTTAAATATTTTACTTAGATAGAGTATAACATAAAGAAAAAATAAATAAACAGGAACTCCTAAATAGTTCGGTATTCTAATAATTCGAGAAATTTTTAAATCCCTGTAACCCTGTCGAGGGCAACCCTTTGGCAATGTTTATGTTTTTACAAATTTTTTTGGGGTTTTGTTGAAACATCAATAAATTTTTGCAATAACAGGAGTAATAAGATAAACTAATCGCAGTCATATATTTAAAGGAGAGATGCATGATGATCGTTAAATCATTAGATGATATTATTGGAACAGAAGATGAAACATCTGGAGAAACTTGGATTAGTAGACGTTTTGTCATGAAAAAGGATAATGTAGGCTTTAGTCTAAATGATACCATCATTAAGGCTGGAACAGAAAGCTACTTCTGGTATAAAAATCATATCGAGGCCGTATATTGTATCGAAGGTGAAGGAGAAGTTGAAACGATTGACAATGGTAAAGTATATCCACTGAAGCCTGGTACAATGTATTTATTGAATGGCCATGAAAAACACTATTTGCGTGCAAAAACACAAATGAGAATGGTCTGTGTCTTTAACCCAGCGTTAGTCGGGACGGAAACACATGATGAGGATGGAGTATATCCTTTATTAGAAGATTAATTAAATAAATTTATGAGAATCGAAAACGCTTGGTAATGTCTCCCAAGCGTTTTTGGGCTTTCTATTCCGTGTCCGCATTTGGTGGACGTGCGATTCCCCGTTAAATTTGGGTAAATTCA
>DKGO01000088.1 GCA_002453315.1 Caryophanales bacterium UBA6768
ATTGGCATTATGTGTGTACATGAAACGACCTCCGAGACAATAATGGTTACTATCTATTATAAATTACCTTGCACCTTATGACGAGAAAAACGGGAACAAATATAATAGAATCAAAGGTTTTTAATTATTCAGTAATCCCTAATTACTTTGAAGAAAACAATGTGAAATTAATTAGTGTTAAAGAAAATTTTGACACTACCACTCCACAAGGAAGATTAATGATGACTGTTTTTCAAGCTTTTAGTCAGTTTGAAAGAGATTTGATAGTTGAACGAACAAAGGAAGGATTAAAAAGTGCTAGAGCTAGAGGAAGAAAAGGAGGACGACCAAGAGTAGGAACTAAAGATATTACAAAAGCCATAAATCTTTATAATACTGAAGAATATAGTGTAAAGGAAATTGTTGAAATGACTGGTATTAGTAGAGCCACTCTTTATCGATATTTAAATAATGATAAAAAATAGAGGAACCTAATGGTACTAGCTTCACTTATTGGAAGGAGCTGTTGTTTAATGAAAAATGAACTTCCACCATTGACTTCCTATTCAGAAGATCAGAGACAAAAGGCTATGAATAAGTACAGGTTAATTGCACCATATCTTAACCACGAGAAAAATTTGAAAACTATTGCTAAAGAATCTGGTGTTTCAAAACGAACACTTCAATATTGGATTGGTAAGTACCAGCAATTTGGATTAATTGGTTTGGTTCGAAAAGGTTGAACAGATTCAGGAATCTTTAAAGTGGAAAAGAAGTACAAGAAGAGATTAAGAATTTATTACTTAGTCACAAAAGAAATTCAGTCACTTCTATTCATAGGAAGATTTGTGAGACATGCAAAAAGAATAACTGGAAGCAACCCAGTTACTATCAGGTTTATACTATCTCAAAGTCTTTATCACCAGGTCTAAAAAAACTAGCCTATGAAAGAAAAAAAGAATATCAAAACACCTATGATTTAATTCACCGACGAGAGGCTAATTACCCTAATGAGATATGGCAAGCTGATCATACCCCATTAGATATAATTGTTTTAAATGAAAAAGGAAAACCAGAAAGACCTTGGCTAACAATTATTTTAGATGATTATAGTCGAGCAGTTGCTGGATATTTTTTAACTTTTCAAGACCCGTCTGCTATACAAACATCTTTGGTCTTACACCAAGCAATATGAAGAAAAAGAAACCCCGATTGGCAAATATGTGGTATCCCTGAAAAGTTTTATACAGATCACGGAAGTGACTTTACCTCCGATCATTTGGAACAAGTAGCTATTGATTTAAAGATTAATCTAGTTTTCTCTACAGTAGGGGTTCCAAGAGGGCGTGGGAAAATAGAAAGATTCTTTTCAACCATTAATCAATTGTTTCTACAAGATTTACCTGGCTATTTCGGAAATCAGAATAGCACTGCACTTCTTACTCTTAAAGAACTTGACGATAAATTATCAAATTTCATCATATATAACTATCATCATAGGGTTCATGGTACAACAAAAAAAGAACCCATTAAAGCCTGGAGTAATTCTGGATTTCTCCCTAATATGCCAGCTAGTTTGGAAAGCCTGGATTTATTATTATTAAATGTAGCAAAACCGAGGAAGATTCATTCGGATGGTATTCACTTCCAAGGGTTAAGGTATATAGATACAAACCTAGCTGCGTATATTGGTGAAACAGTCATTATTCGTTATGATCCAAGGGATATTGCAGAGATTCGAGTGTTCTATCAAGATAAATACTTATGCACTGCTATTTCCCCTGAAATTTCTGATTACCAAGTAGATTTAAAGGATATTGTTTCAGCACGAAATAAAGTACGAAAAAATCTCAGGGAACAAATTGATACTGGAAGAACTGTTGCAGAAGAAATTGCTTTATCACAGCAAAAGAATTTGGAGAACCACTCGAATAAATCTAATTCTAAAAAGTCAAAACTCAAGAGGTATTTCAATGAATAAAACACAGAAGTTTATTGAAACAAAAGAATATAAAAGATTTGCAGAGTTTTGTGATGCTTGTATCAAATATAAATATATAGGGATTTGTTATGGACTACCTGGTGTAGGAAAAACGTTATCTTCTAGATATTATTCAAATTGGGATTATATCGAAAAGCAAATAGATTATAAATATTCAAAGGAAATCGGTAAAAATGCAGATGAAAGGATTCTTGAGGCTCGAACGATATTTTATACAGCTCCAGCTATACGGGCTACTAAAAAATTTAGCTCACATTCTTAAAGAAAATGATATTAAGTTTGTGGCTGTAAACCCACTTCACGTAAAGAAATCTAAGGAATTGGACGATAATTCGCCAACTAAAAATGATGTGAAGGATGCCAAAGTTATTGCACAGTTAGTTAAAGACGGGAGATACGCTGAACCCACAATTCCGCAAGGAGTTTATGCAGAGCTCCGAGTGGCTAAAAAAATTCGTGATCTCCTAACTGAAGATCTTCAAACTGTTCAAGGACAAGTTCACAACTGGATAGATCGTTATTTTCCAGAGTTCCTTACTGTCTTTAAAAAGTGGGAGGGAAAAGCTGCATTACAGTTTTTAAAGCTCTACGCATTACCACATGAGTTAGTGAAGTTCTCTGATCAAGAATTGTTAATTCATTTAAGAAAAACTGTGAAACGCGGTGTTGGTCTTAGTAAGATCCAACAGTTAAAGCAGGCAGCCAGTAAGTCCATTGGACTAAAGCAAGGTGCCAGTATGGCTAAACTAGAGCTTAAAACATTAATTGATAAATATGAATTAATCCAAATGAAATTCGAAGAATTAGATTCTAAAATTGATACATTAATTGATCAGATACCTGGCGTCCAACAAATGTTGGCAATTAAGGGTGTTGGAAGAGATACAGTTGCTGGATTTTTTGCCGAAGTTGGTGATCTGAATGAATATTCCCACCCAAGGCAACTAATTAAGTTAGCTGGATTAAGTCTCAAAGAGAATACCTAAGGAAAGCATAAGGGAAGAACTACTATTTCTAAAAGAGGTAGGAAAAAACTACGAGCTCTTTTGTTTAGAGTTTGTATGATACTAGTTGCAAAAAATACTGCATTTAAGGCTTTACATGCTTATTATACGCAACGACCGGACAATCCTTTGAAGAAAATGCAATCCCTTATTGCTTTGTGTAATAAATTGATTCAAATACTCTTTGCGATAGGGAAGAAGCAATTTGAATTTAGTGAAGAGAAAATGTTACAAGATATTCCTCATATGCGAGATTTGCAGATAGTGAAAGAAGTCGCTTAAGAAGCAATTATTTAGGAGATTACAAGCTTGATATTAGTATTTAGTGTTTATAAAAACTGAAGCACGGATTAGTCAGCAAAGCAACTAAACTTCGGGCATGGACCCTGTGGGGCAGCATGACTGACATCCACCTCATGGTAAGGTTGGACGAAGGAATTTTAGAGCGAAGACTCTGTGAGACATGGGAGGGTTGACCTCCATGAGACGCGTGGAGATCCGCTTGTGCGATCATACTTTAACTTGGTTACCAATTTTTACCTACAATTGGTCTAGTTGAATGTAAGTCTTTTTTGCTCTCTTGGACCAAATTTTACCTTAATAGGTAACATCAACCACTAAACAATAAATTACTAAAATCAAACTGGTATGAAAATCTAATAAAATGAAAGAAATCGGGAGATTTCACTTACTATATTGAGGGAGAATACTTGAAGAAGAGAAATTTAATATTATACTTGACCGTGTACTAAGGTACACGGTTTATTATGTTTATAGGAGTGAATAATATGTGTTACCGAATTAGTGTATTTGCCGAAAAATGCAGTGTAAATAAAGAGACGATTAGATATTACGAACAAAAAGCATTACTAAAAGAGCCTTCCCGAACGAATGTAGGCTATCGGATATATTCAGATGATGATGTTAAGCGTGTAAAATTTATCAAAAGACTGCAAGACCTTGGCTTTTCATTGAGTGAAATATATAAATTACTTGGAGTTGTTGATAATGATGAAGTTCGTTGCAAAAATATATTTGAATTTGTATCAAAAAAAGAATTAGAAATTCAAGAACAAATTGCAGATTTAAAGCGTATTGAGTCAATGTTAAAGGACTTAAAAAGTCGATGTCCAGATCAAAAAGCAATACATCAATGTCCTATAATTGAATCTTTGATTTTTGATTGATTTTATAAATAGAGGAGGAAGAAAAGGTGAAAAAATATCGGATTAAAATCAACGGAATGACCTGTACAGGATGTGAACATCATATTGATGCTGCTTTAACCAATTTAGGTGCTTTAAATATCGAAACCAGTTTTAGACTTGGCGAATCGATATTTGAAATACCAGATGATGTTAATGTTGAAAATGTTAGACAGGCAATTAAACAAGCAAAATACACATCTGAATATGTAGAGGAAATTTCATCCACTAAAAATGTAGTGTTAGATTATAAAGGTGATTATGATTTACTTATTATCGGTTCAGGTGGAGCCGCCTTCTCTGCTGCTATTAAATCAATTGAATATGGGGCGAAGGTTGGTATGATTGAACGTGGAACAGTTGGTGGAACTTGTGTAAATATTGGCTGTGTTCCATCTAAAACGCTTCTTAGAGCTGGTGAAATCAACCAACGGGCGAAAGTAAAACAATTCACAGGTCTACCAACCTATGCTGGAGAAGTTGATTTAGCATCTTTAGTGAATCAAAAGGATGAATTAGTTGACGAACTTAGAAATCAGAAATATATAGATTTAATAGATGAATATGGCATTGATTTAATAAAGGGTGAAGCTAAGTTTGTTGATGAGAATACGGTTGAAGTAAATGGTGAGAAACTTTCTGCCAAACGCTTTTTAATCGCAACAGGTGCTTCGCCATCTATACCAACGATTTCAGGACTTGAAGAAGTAGATTATCTAACAAGTACAACACTACTCGAATTAAAAAAAGTGCCTAAAAGATTAACTGTTATTGGTTCAGGTTACATTGGATTGGAACTTGGGCAACTGTTCCATAATTTTGGTTCAGAAGTAACGCTTATACAAAGAAGTGAGCGTCTTTTAAAAGAATATGACCCAGAGATTTCAGAAGCAGTAGAAAAAGTTTTAACAGAACAAAATATAAACCTTGTGACAGGTGCTACCTATGAGCGTGTAGAACAAGTTGGAGATGTAAAGAAGATTTATATAACGGTAAATGGCAAGAAAAAAGTCGTAGAATCAGAACAATTACTTGTTGCAACAGGAAGAAAACCAAATACAGGTTCTTTAAATTTAAGTGCGGCAGGTGTTGAAGTTGGAAAACGTAATGAAATCATAATCAATGATTTTGGTCAAACAAGAAATGAAAAAATTTATGCAGCAGGAGATGTAATATTAGGACCTCAATTTGTGTATGTAGCAGCATATGAAGGTGGAATTGTTGCTGATAATACAATTGGAGGATTAAATAAGAGATTTGATTTGTCAGTTGTTCCTGGTGTTACGTTTACAAATCCAGGGATCGCAACGGTTGGTTTAACTGAAGAACAAGCAGTAGAGGAAGGCTATGCAATAAAAACATCTGTCCTGCCTTTAGATGCCGTTCCAAGAGCATTAGTAAACCATGAAACGACAGGTGTATTTAAGATTGTTGCCGATGCGAAAACATTAAAAGTATTAGGGGTTCATATAGTAGCTGAGAATGCAGGAGATGTGATTTATGCAGCGACATTAGCCGTTAAATTTGGCTTAACTGTGGGGGATTTAAAAGATACCCTTGCACCATATTTAACAATGGCAGAAGGATTAAGACTAACTGCTCTTACATTTGATAAAGATGTTTCGAAATTATCTTGTTGTGCAGGATAAAGCACCTTATTTATAGGATCTTTATTTACTATGTGAAGTAATACACTTAAACTACATGGTGCTTTAATTGAATAAGCTAATCTAAAAAGTCGAATCCTTAACGTACAGGAATTCGACTTTTTTAGGTTAAATTCACCTAGCCAACAAAATTTCCGGAATGTTAGTGGTACCCCCACATGCAAAATAGCACTTAAAATAAGTGAAAATTATCGGCCAAAGTGACAACTATGATTTTACCAGTCTACTAAACTTGTATCAATAGAGTACACTCTATTGATATATAATTGAACTAGTAAATTGAAAATTTACAGAAAAAGGGATGATACTGATGAAAATTGCGAGAGGTAGAGAATTACTTACACCGGAGCAACGACTGACCATTATGCAAATTCCTGAAGATGAATGGATATTGGGGACTTACTTCACTTTTTCCAAACGGGATTTAGAAATCATAAACAGGCGAAGGAGAGAAGAAAACCGTTTGGGATTTGCAGTTCAATTAGCCGTTCTTCGGTATCCCGGTTGGCCATACACTCATATCAAAAGCATCCCAGATTCAGTCATACATTATATATCGAAACAAATCAGTGCCACTCCATCTTCGCTTAGTCTTTATCCTCAAAGGGAAAATACACTTTGGGATCATTTGAAAGAAATTCGAAGTGAATATGATTTTGTAACTTTTACCCTGAGTGAATATCGAATGACATTTAAGCACCTTCATCAATTGGCTTTGGTAAATGGTGATGCCATTCATCTACTGCATGAATGCATAGATTTTCTAAGAAAAAACAAAATCATACTGCCTGCTATCACTACACTTGAAAGAATGGTGTGGGAAGCAAGGGCAATGGCTGAAAAGAAGCTATTTAATACGGTTAGTAAATCTCTTACAAATGAGCAAAAAGAAAAGCTCGAAGAGATCATTACTTCGCAGCATCCATACGAATCCAATAAAACGATATTGGGTTGGTTAAAGGAACCACCGGGTCATCCTTCTCCCGAAACATTTCTAAAAGTAATAGAACGACTTGAATACATACGAGGAATGGAATTAGAAACGGTACAAATTAGCCATTTGCATCGCAATCGCCTGCTACAGTTGTCTCGCTTAGGTTCTAGATATGAGCCTTATGCATTCCGTGATTTTCAATAAAATAAACGATATTCGATATTAACCGTCTATTTATTACATCTTACTCAGGATTTAACGGATAAGGCGTTTGAAATTCATGATAGGCAAATACTTAGTCTGTTATCAAAAGGTCGTAAGGCTCAAGAGGAAATTCAGAAACAAAACGGTAAAAAGCTAAATGAGAAAGTTATACACTTTACGAACATCGGACAAGCTTTGATCAAAGCAAAACAGGAAAAATTAGACGTTTTTGAGGTTTTAGAATCTGTTATCGAATGGAATTCTTTTGTCTCCTCGGTCGAAGAAGCTCAGGAGCTTGCACGTCCTGCCGATTATGATTATTTAGACTTACTGCAAAAACGGTTTTATTCACTAAGAAAATATACGCCAACGCTATTAAGAGTATTGAATTTCATTCGACAAAGGCAAATGAGCCACTTTTACAGGCTGTTGAGATTATCCGAGGAATGAACGAATCCGGAAAGCGGAAAGTGCCTGATGACTCACCTGTGGATTTTATTTCAAAACGATGGAAAAAGCATTTATACGAGGATGATGGTACAACAATTAATCGTCATTACTATGAGATGGCTGTTTTAACAGAACTTCGGGAGCATGTTCGGGCAGGAGATGTTTCCATTGTTGGCAGCAGACAATATAGGGATTTTGAGGAATATTTGTTTTCGGAAGATACATGGAATCAATCGAAGGGCAATACAAGATTATCAGTTAGTTTATCATTCGAAGATTATATAACGGAGAGAACTAGTAGCCTTAATGAAAGGTTAAAGTGGTTAGCTGCCAATTCCAACAAGATAGATGGGGTTTCTCTTGAAAAAGGAAAACTGTCACTTGCACGCTTAGAAAAAGATGTTCCAGAAGATGCAAAAAAATTTAGCGCAAGCCTTTATCAGATGCTACCAAGAATAAAATTAACTGATTTACTCATGGATGTGGCTCATATAACAGGATTTCATGAGCAATTCACTCATGCTTCCAATAATCGAAAACCAGATAAGGAAGAAACAATCATTATCATGGCTGCCCTTTTAGGAATGGGAATGAATATTGGCTTGAGCAAGATGGCCGAAGCCACACCCGGACTTACATATAAGCAACTAGCCAATGTATCTCAATGGCGCATGTATGAAGATGCAATGAATAAAGCCCAAGCCATTTTAGTAAACTTCCATCATAAATTACAGTTGTCCTCCTATTGGGGCGACGGTACAACATCCTCGTCAGATGGTATGAGAATGCAGCTAGGTGTTTCATCACTGCATGCAGATGCAAACCCACATTACGGGACTGGAAAAGGAACCACCATCTACCGTTTTACTAGTGATCAATTTTCTTCTTACTACACAAAGATTATTCATACAAATTCAAGGGATGCGATTCATGTTTTAGATGGATTGTTGCACCATGAAACGGATCTAAATATAGAAGAGCATTATACAGACACGGCTGGTTACACAGACCAAATATTCGGACTGACTCATTTGCTAGGATTTAAATTTGCTCCAAGAATAAGAGATTTATCAGACTCAAAATTATTTACAATAGATAAAGCAGGTGAAGATCCAAAATTAGAAGCTATTTTACGTGGACAAATAAATACAAAGGTTATTAAAGAAAATTATGAAGATGTTTTGCGATTAGCTCATTCTATAAGGGAAGGAACAGTTTCAGCATCTCTTATTATGGGGAAACTAGGTTCTTATTCAAGACAAAACAGCTTGGCAACAGCCTTACGTGAGATGGGCCGAATAGAAAAAACAATCTTTATTTTGAATTATTTTTCGGATGAATCATTAAGAAGAAAAATACAAAAAGGATTGAACAAAGGAGAAGCCATGAATGGACTGGCAAGAGCTATTTTCTTTGGAAAACAAGGAGAGCTTAGGGAACGAACCATACAGCATCAATTGCAAAGAGCCAGCGCCTTAAACATAATTATCAATGCTATCAGTATCTGGAATACTTTGCATCTAACAAAGGCAGTTGAATATCAAAAACGATCAGGTAGTTTTAATGAAGAATTATTGCACCATATATCACCTTTAGGTTGGGAACATATTAATTTACTAGGAGAATACCATTTCAATTCAGAGAAAATGGTCTCGTTAGATTCTTTAAGACCGCTAAAACATTCTTAACGTTGTTAAAAATGGGGTAATCGTCGGGAAAATGGGCTTAGCGTTGTAAATCCGCATTTTCCTGACGCTACCCCAAGAGCAATTGAAACATGTTTTTCACAACCTGTGCATGTCATTCCTTGAACTAATACTCTAAAAAACGTCATATAAGGCCCTCCTTCATTTATTTAGTTCTTAACGCCTCAATAATAGGACATTCAAATATATCTTTTTCTTCTGGACAACTTTCCTTTAAAGTAATAAGTATTTGTTCAACTTTTTGGAGATCTTGAATTTTACGTTGTATATCTTCTAATTTTGCGACGGTAAAATCATACATATCACGACATTTTGCTTCATCCCGATCTACAACACCTAATAACTTACCAATTTCACTAAGAGTAAAATCCAATTCCTGCATACGTTTAATAAATTTCAATCGGTCAATGACTTGTTCATTATACAATCGATACCCTGATTCTGAACGAATGGGTTTTGGAATTAACCCAATGCGTTCATAGTATCGAATTGTCTCCTTATTAACGCTACACCTTTCTGCCAGTTCTCCAATCTGAAGTTGCATTTGTTTCACCTCATACATAGTATAAACCCTGTACATAGGTACAGGGTCAAATATGATGATTCCTTTAAAATTAAACACTAGCTCTCTATGTTCAAGATTAGAAAATTATCGAAATTGTAATTACTCTACTTTAATTTGTCCCATCATGCCATTATCTTCATGCTCTAAAATATGGCAGTGGTACATAAAGACTCCTTTTTCTTCAAACTTCACTGCAATTTTTGCCTTATCACCTGGATCAAGAGCAATCGTATCTTTATAACCTTGTAAATTTTCAGGTGGCTCTTCCCCATTAATAGAAATCACTTTAAATTGTGTGCCGTGTATGTGGAACGGATGAATCATACCACCCATCATGTCTGGTTTGTTATAAATTTCCCATACTTCCGTTTCTCCCTGTTTCTGCGTAAAATCAATCCGATTCGGGTCGAATTTTTTACCATTAATCGTAACGTGGTGCATCATACCAAATAACACAATTTCTTTACTTACTTCTTTTTGCATTATTTCATCACTAATCGTAATAGGTTTTTCTGGTTTTAGCATTTCTTTTTGTACTTTGCTTTCTTTGTCATTTACCTGAAACGGTAATAGAACCGTTCCATCATCCGTGATTAACTTCACATCTTCATTTTCCTTGATTTTTGAAAAATCAATAACAATCTCTGCTCTCTCTGACGGTGTTAATTGTAGTTCGGTTAATTCTACTGGATCATTTAACAATCCTCCATCTGAAGCGACCTGTTGAAAAGATTGGTTGTTACTAAGTTTAAATGTATAGTTTCTCATGTTCGAACCATTTAATAATCGTAAACGCACTTTTTCTTTATTAACCGTTAAACGGGGGTTTAATGTACCATTTATGAGTAAAGTTTCCCCCATTGTTCCATCTGCATTTTTTACAGCTTCATAATCCAATTGCTTCTGATCATTAAAGGTTCTGTCTTGTATGATTAAAGGAAAGTCATTTTCACCATATACATATGGATCGTCCATGCCATCTTCAATATACATTAATCCAGCAAGCCCTTCGAAAACTTGTTTTGCGGTTTTTCCCTTCGGATGGGGATGGAACCATAATGTTGCTCTTTCTTGCTGTACATCAAAAGTGATTTCCTTTTCTTCTCCAGGTTGAATAACATCATGCGGTCCACCATCCGCATCTCCAGCAATAATGAGACCATGCCAGTGAAAGGTTGTTTCTTCATCTAAGCTATTTATTAATTTTATATGCACAGTTTGTCCCTTTTTTAGTTTCATGACTGGACCTAAAAAAGAGGCATTATATCCTAAGGTTTTGGTTTGAATGCCTTCAAATATTTCCGTCTGGCCTTTTTGAGCTTCAATTGTATAATAGACATCATTTCCTTCTTCTTTATCTTTCTGTAAAACGGAAGGTATTTTTAATTCATTTTCTCCTGTTGAATGTTGTAACGGTACATCACTATGACCATGACCCATCATCATTGATCCTTCAGAACGATCTCCTGAAGAGTCCATCATATCAAATGGATTCATGTTACCAAGATTGTTACTACATGCGCCCAAAACAATAATGAAGGTTAGGCTTAGTATCATTAACATATATCTTTTCATCTAAACACCTTCTAAATTTTTTCTACTTACCAATATGTTAAATCAATATTGTGCAGAAAGTATGTAGAACAATTTACAACTTTTAAAACCTCTACTTTTATTTATTCACCCTTCACCACTTCCAGATGAGTCCTATACAAATTCTATGCATTATAAAATTATGATGTAGTTAAACTAAAATGGAGATGTATTAAATCATAAAAAGTAATTGTAGGAACAATAACAGGAGTAAATCTTTTTAGGGTAGGTGTCAAGTTTTGCAGTTAGGACGATGGATTCATTAATTTTAGAGATACATATGTGGAACAATGCATTCTACATATACATCAGAAGAGCAAGAAATAATGTTATTACCTGTCATGGTAAAGATGGTTTTATACAAAACACTGATGAACAGTGAATAATGCAAAAAAAGAGGTGATACTAATGATGGGTGGCTATGGTTTTGGGATGATGGGCTACGGATTTTTAGGCTGGATCATCAACCTGCTTGTTATTGGAATAGTTGTATATTATTCCACCAAGTTAGCATTAAAAAACCACAACAAAAACTGACTTTATGTTATTTGGAATGACTCCATGAGTCATTCCATTTTAGTTTCCTTGACACTAAAAAATCGCTCTTCCTATATGGAAGGGTTAACCCACTTATATCCTACACCCCATACTGTTTTAAAATAATCATCAATCGGAAAGCCAGCTTGTCGAATTTTGTCTCTCATATTTCTCACATGCGAATCAACCGTTCTTCCTTCCGTTTCTGAATCGAATCCCCAAATCAATTCAATCAATTGTTCCCTAGCAAATACTTGATTTGGATTTTGAATAAAATGTCCAAGCATTATAAATTCTTTAGGAGTTAGCTTAATTGGGTTATTTCTATAAGTTAATTCAAATCGTTCCTTATTCCATAATAAACCATTTATTTCAACATGATTTTTGGGTGGACTTCGTCTTAACAGGGCTTCCATTCTAGCTAGTAATTCACCTTCATTGAAAGGCTTTGTAATGTAATCATCCGCACCTAGCTTCAAACCCTTTATAATGTCATCACGCTGATCACGTGCTGTTACCATGATAATCGGGATATCAGAATATCGTCTAATTTCTTTACATAATTCCCATCCATTCATTTCGGGCATCATGATATCCAACAAAACAATGTCAAACGTTTCATATTCTATATAGGACAACGCTTCACTAGCCCCTTGTGCTTTCTTACATATATAGTCGTGAGGTCGTAAATATAATTCAATTAAATCTAACATTCGTTTTTCATCATCAATGATAAGGGCTTTATACATTACAGTCACCTCTTTAACTTAATGATCACACTTGTACCCATCCCTGGTTGACTTCTAATATCAATGCTACCACCATGTGATTCAATTATTTCCTTCGTAATTGCTAAACCTAACCCTGATCCACCACTTTGTCGTGATCTCGATTTTTCAACACGATATAATCGATCAAATATATATGGCAAATCTTGTCTAGGTATTCTTTCTCCATGATCCGTAATTGTAATATTAAGATACTGGGCAGTCTGATTTACATCTAAGGAAATTTGAGAACTTTCATCAGAATGTTTTATTGCATTATCTAAGATATTTATGAATACTTGTTGGAGCCGTTCTGGATCAACAAATGCCGTTATTTCATTTGGACAATTGACATTAACCAATATATTTTTTTCAGTTAATACTGGTTGTATAAGTTCAACTACATTTTGGATGATTTCACATATTGCTACTTTTTCACGTCTAATTAGAAAGTTATTTTGATCTATTTTAGCTAAATCAAATAAATTCTTAATTAAAACTGTTAATTGCTCTGTTTCTTCACGAATGATATCTGCATATTCTTTTATTTTATTTTCAGATGCATCTTGGCGATTAATGATATCTGCATACCCTTTTATATAGGTTAAAGGAGTCCGAAGCTCATGTGATATACTTGCCAAAAATTCATTCCTTGCCATTTTTAATTCTTTTAAATCCTTTGATAACTTTGTTATGGAATTTGCTAATTCACCTAATTCATCTTTCCGATCCGTATGCAGTTCAACATTGTGTTTTCCTTTACTTAATTGTTCCGTTGCTTCTTTCATTTTTATTAAAGGTTGTGCAACAAACCTTGATAAAATAAAGGTTGTAATAATCGTTAGAGCAATAGTGATAAGGCTTGCCAACATAAACTGATTACTAAGTTGATCAACCGTTCTTTTTACATAATTTGTGTTGGCAAACATAAATACATGACCTTTGTGTGCCCCATTTATTGTTATCGGACTATCTGTAGCAATATACTTTCCTTCATTCCATCTGTCTTCAACAATTTTACCCTCTGTAGGTATTTCATCGTTATTAGTATGATCTACAACATCCATCATTTCGTCTTCTACTGGATCCGATGAAATAATAATATCTCCTTTTTCATCTGTAATGATTACGATAAATTCAGATGCCGATTCCATTATACCCACATGCTCTAATGTAGGTTGATCAAAATGATCTTCCAGTACGTCACGGTGGGTATTCCCGCGCGCTAATAAACTATTCATAACCTCATCAATACGATCATTTGCCAAATTTATATATAAAATAAAAAACAAAATGGACTCGATAATTAGTATAAAAACAAAAAACAATAATCCTATTTTAAATGAAAGTTTATTAAACATGTCACACCTCTAAGCCCAATAAGTGAGTGTATCAAAAAAACCAATAAGTATTAGAAATACACCTGCCAACTTTTGGGTGATAGCTCCTACTTTTCTGCTTCTCTTTAATATTGCACCACTTGCACCAAAATACCAAATCAAAAAGATAACAATTAGAAGCGGAAGTGATGTACCTATTCCGAAGATGGCGGGAAGAACAGCACCATATGAAGTAATCACTACAATCGGCATTAATGTCAATAGGAATAACACAAACATAGTTGGGCAAAATGCTAAGGTAAAGCTTATTCCCATCAAGAAGCTACCTAAATAACTATCCTTAAATACCTTTGTTGGTAAATTGAAAATACGCCATGTTTTCCCCCATTGAAATAACCCAATCATAAATAACCCTATAATGATTAGTAACGGCCCTATTGCTTTACGTATAACTGGCATGATTTGTGACAGTGTACTATATACTTCTTTACCTAGTAGCCAAAATATTATTCCTAGTACAGAATAAACAACAATTTTTCCTAAAACAAATAAAAATACATGTACCCAAGGAACTTTATCAACTAATGATTTATTACCATAAATAGTAATCGCACTTATGTTACTAGTTAGCTGACATGGGGCAACAGCACCAACAACCCCAAGAAAAAAAGCAAATAATAATGGTAAATGTTCAAATCCATTGGCGAGATCCATTATTGGACTTATCAATGTGCTACTAATTTGGTTAAACAATTCAAACATGCAAAATTCAACTCTCTCAAAGTGATTTTCTTACAACACAATTTGCAGAAGCATATATGTTCCTCTGCCTTTCGTATAAATAAGTAAGTATAATAATCGATAATTTTTATTCTTCACTAACCCTCGTCCTATATAACTATTTCGCAAAAGAACACATTGCCTATTTTTATGCAGATTACTTGTTTGGTGAAATTATCAGTTTTCGCATAATTGATGTCATAAGATAATCTTGTTTTTCAATTTTCAATCCAGCATTTTCTATATTTTCAATGGTTTTTCGATTTACATTCGCACCAACAATTCGCACGGTTAAAGGATTAATCAAATCAAGCATTTTTCCAGCAAATCCATTTTCACTACGCATATGTTCAAGCATTACTATTTTTCCATCTGGTTTAACAACTCGACGAATTTCTTGGAAACCCTTCACGGGATCAGGAACTGAGCAAAAAACGCATGTCGAAACAACAGCATCAAAAGTATTATCAGGAAAATCCATATGTTGTATATCCATTTCCTTTAATACAACCTTTGCTTTCACTTTATCAACTTGTTCATACGCTCTTGCTAGCATTTTAGGGCTGAAGTCAATCCCTGTTACATGTACGTTCGTAGAGTAATGGCGAAGATTAGCCCCTGTACCGACACCAACCTCCAGAATGTTTCCTTGTAAATTCGCAAGTAAATTTTTTCTCCACGAATCACGAATCATATGATCCATCACATCAAATAAAGCGGAAATTCGGTCATATCTTTTCTTTATGGTTTCTGTATGCTTGTTCAACTGATCACTACTTTCCGTCATGCTTAATAATTGATTTTAAACGCTGGTATTCTGTTTCATCTATTTCACCTTTAGCCAATCGCTCTTTTATGATTTGTATTGAAGTTTTTGTGTTGCCACCATTAATGAAATTTGTTATTAAATAAATGCCAAAACTAATTAGTCCAATCCAAAAAACTATCATTAAAATCATTGACCAAAATGATCCGTATCCATGCATCATGTGCATAAATAACACCTTCTCTTATTATCATTTTATACTTATTATATCTTTTATTTATCAAGAAAGTTTGCATTTTATAGAATTACACAAAGTATTTTCTCGAAAAAATATGATGAAATAAGATATATACATTAAATAACTGTACTAGAAAACCGATTACTGAACATGGTATTCAGTAATCGGTACTTTTACATGAAATGTAGTTTTGTAATCTTGGTATACAAGATTATGCATAGGAATGTAACCCAGCTATAACTAAATTCACAACAATTAGGTTAAACATAATTATTGCAAATCCTATAACTGCTAACCACGATGATTTTTCACCATGCCAACCTCTTGACAATCTTAAATGTAAGAATGCTGCATAAAAAAACCATGTAATTAGCGCCCACACTTCTTTTGGATCCCATCCCCAAAAACGATCCCACGCAATTTGAGCCCAAATGGAGGCGAAAATTAAACCACCCAATGTGAAAACAGGAAATCCAATTGCAACCGCACGATAGGTTATCTCGTCAACAAGATCTGGATTAATATTTTTCAATAACGGCTGTATTGCTGCACCAATCCTTTTTCTGAAAATAAGTCGTAGTAGTCCATACATGATGAATCCGGTTGTAAAGGACCAAATAAGTGTATTGAATTTTTTGGCAGCATTTCTTCCTTGTAACCAACCTGGCGCCTCAATCAATGCACCATTTGCACCTTCAGTAATTAATTCACCGTCTTGAGGTCCTGCAATGGCTGGCAAATTATATTCGACTGTTAATATTCTATCACCTGATGGATACTCAAAAGTTGCACTATAGTCTAATATATTAAATGTAATTGTCGAAAGAATAAATCCTACACAAGCAATTAATGAAAATAGGACAAGCTCCAACCACATATTCTTTTTACTTCGTTTCTTTTGATCAATTTGTTTAATCAAGTATATAAGACCAGCAACGAAACTGATTCCTAAAATTCCTTGGGATAAGGAAACAGTGGTTACATGGATATATAGCCACGGACTTTGTAATGATGGTACTAATGGGGATAAATCCGTTGGAAACATACTTGCATACGCGATTATAATCAGCGCGATTGGTAATGCAAATAATCCAAGAATATTTAATCGATAGATAAAATAAATAATAATAAACGCTAGCACAATACTCAAACCTAAAAATGTCATGAACTCAAACATATTTCCTACAGGTGCATGTCCACCCGCTATCCATCGCGTTATAAAATATACCAATTGTGCAATTAGCCCAATTATTGTTAAAGAAATTGCAATGGTTCCTGTTCTTCCTTTGTTCTTCCTTTGTTTTTTCTTATCTTTTATTGTTACACCAAACATAATGGTGGCAATAGAATAAAACGCAAATGCCGTGTACAACATTGTACTACTTAAAGTTGCTAAGTTATCCATTATTAACCTCCTTATTTGTAGTGCTTCTCTCCTCTTGCTGATCGACAACCATTTGTATATTCATATCCGAAATTGCCTTTTCAATATCCTTTTTAATACCAAACCAATTTTTATTCGTATGTGCTGCTAACAAAATACCTTGATCCTTAGGATGTATCCAAATTCTTCGATGCTGCCAATACATTCCTTGAACAACACCAATCATGAACACTAAAGCCCCTAATCCGAAGAAAGGCAATGTATAATCCTGACGTAATGTCATCCCACTAACAAAATGTGTTTCAAAGTCGATAATGCCTATTTTGTACTTGTTCTTCCCAGTAGCATCAATATTTTTACCAATTCCAATAAAACTAATTTCAGGACTTTCATTATTTGGTGGGTAAACAAAGATTACAAACGCTGGATTTCTCGGGAATTTAGTCTCTGAACGTGGTTCACCGTCATCAAGAACATAATCTGGATAGTACTTATCAACAACAACACGAAAACCACTTTCAAACTCATAATCTGTTTCTGGTGATGTCAAATCAATCGTAAACGTTTCTAATGCTGCTTGATCTGAGTCATTTGTTTCATGTATTTTAAAGGACATACTTGAAAACTCATTTTGTTGGTATCCTGACTGATATAAAGTATAACCGTCGAATTTAAGTGGATTATTCATAAACACTTTGTCTTCCAAAACTTTTTCAAGTTTCGGCTCTGCACCAGGGAGGTCTGCATCAACATTTTTATAAATGATTACATTCGTTTGATAATTTTTGTGTACTTCCCCACCCCTACTTGCTATAAGTTCTAATGCATCTTTAAATTGCTCATCTTCTTCATCATACTTCTCTAATATAAACTCTTTATTTTTAATAAAGTACTTATTATCAGTTCCCGGAATAACTACTTGTTGTCCCTCTCTAACCCATACATAATCATCTAAAAATAGCCATGGAGTCATCCGTAGTAAAGCTGCAATTAAAATAATTATTAAACCAATATGGTTCACATACGGCCCCCAACGAGAAAACCTTCCTTTTTCGGCCAATATATGTCCGTCCTCACTTTTTACCTTATATCGCAACTTCTTCAAGTTATTAAGCACTTGTTGTTTTTCTTGATTTGAAACATTTGGTGACTCGCTATAGAGTCTTTGTCTATTGATAAATGTTTCATGTCGTTTTGGTTTTTGCATCTTTAAAGCTCGATGTAATGGAACAACCCTATCAATACTACAAACAACTAATGATATACCAATTAAAGCAATTAATATCATATACCACCAAGAACTGTATAAATCATAAAAACCAAGTTGATAATATATCTTTCCAAGAATTCCAAAATGGGCTTCATAATAAATTGCTGGGTCACGTGAAACTGCATCTATTGGTATATACATTGCTTGGGGAAAGATTGTTCCTAACGCGGAAGCAAATAATGCAATGATAATAAGCCAAACTCCAACTTTAACGGATGAAAAGAAACTCCATATTTTATCTATGATTGATCTGTTATACGTTAAAGATCTTCTAGCACTGCCATCATAACGCATATTAATTAATTTTGTTTTGTCGTTCCCGTCAATATGTTGGTTCTCTTCAATCGGTTTACCACATGCTTCACAAAGAACCGTTCCTTCAGGGTTTACATGACCACATTCACATTTGATTTTCTTCATTGGTATCTCTCCATTTAATTAATCATTCATCAGGTAGAATTTGTTTAAAATATCCTTCCAATCGCTCCAACGTCAATGCCCCCTCTACTTTTTCTACAATTTCCCCTTCAGGGTTAATAAAAAAAGTTGATGGGATGGGACCGATTTTGTAAAGATCCATCACTTGATTTCTAGTATCATGTGGAATCGGAAAAGTAAGATTGTATTTGTCAATGAATTGATGAATCACAGGTGCTGTCGCATCTAAACTAACTGCTATAATTTCTATATCTTTATCTTTATACTTAGGATATAACTCTTCCATATAAGGCATCTCTACTTCACATGGTTTACAATAGGTCGCCCAAAAATTTAGCATTACTCCTTTCCCTTTAAAGTCACTAAGTCGAATTGTTTCCAAATCATTGTTTTTATTAATTTGTTGTAGTTGAAAATCAGGGGCTTGATCACCAATTTTATAAATGGTTTTATCTTGGTTTGCACTTGTTATTAACGCAAACACAACTGCTGCCACTAACACTAATAAAATAATCGTTCTAAAAATTAATCGATTCCGTTTTCTGTCTTTTTTCTTTTCTCTTGCCTTTTCTATACGCATACGGATCACTCCCTAAATCATTTTATTTCCCAGATGAAATTTATTTTATTAATCAAAAGCCTGTAAATCCTCCAAATAACGGGATTAACAAAGCAATAATAATTCTCATCCAGTCAAAATATAGAAGAACACCCATGACGATCATTAAGATACCACCAAATACCATAAAACGATTTCCATGTTTCTTTAGGAACGTCATTTTATCAATAAAGAAAGTCATAATTAAGAAGGGAATTGAAAACCCTAATACATAAAATGACATATAAAACAAGCCCATACTTGGATTTGCAACCCCAAGTGCCATTACTCCAGCAAGTATGGGTCCTGTACATGGAGTCCATCCCGCAGCAAATCCTAATCCAATTAATATAGACCCTAAATATCCAGCGGGCCTTTTTTGAAACTGGACCTTTTTATCAGATAGTAAAAAATTGAAACGAAGTATGCCAGTCAGGATTAAACCAAAAAACACTAACAATACTGCACCTAGTTGTCGTAATAATCCTTGGTAGGCGATAAAAAAAGAACCTATAAAGGAAGTTGTTAAACCTAGTGCTAAAAAAATAATAGAAAATCCTACTAAAAATAAGATTGTATGTATAAACGCCTTTTTTCTTAATATACCTCGTTCTTCTTTGAGTTCATTTACTGTCATCCCTGTAAGATAGGAAAGAAAGGCTGGGTACAAAGGCAATGCACAAGGGGATAAAAATGATAGAAAACCTGCACCAAAAGCTAAGAATAGATTAATTTGCTCCAATAATTCTTCACAACCTTTTAATAAAATTAAACACTAATATCATAAAGATAGGATATGATTGTGGAGAAACTATGCAGATGGCTTAGAAATAGTAATAGTTCATAAATAATTCAAAATTGTTAAATTCGCCCCTTATAGTCATCAGATGAATATATTGACGCCAACAAGAGTAATATCAAGAATTAGAATTTATTATTGTGTGAATAATCAAATAATCAACTAAGAAACAAAATCATTTGGATTATTTAAATCAAGTAGTTTTTAAAATCCCTTTCAGATAGGCACAACATGTAAATATTCTGTTATTTAAAACGTAAATTGCAGCCAACTTTGGAAGCTGACTGCAATTTACTTGTTATTTCATAAGAATCATTAATTCTGTTTGTGAAAATGAGATGTACTGCGCCCCGACTACAGGTAAATTACTAAGTATAAGTACTTTGGCTGGAAACCTGTTAACTCTTGCCCTTCCAATGGCCTGCAATAACTGACTTTCTACTAAATAGAATTGAACTTCCTGTAATAAGGAATCTCCACTATATGTAGTAAAATAAAATCGCAAGCCATTTCTTTCTACAGGTATGTAATTCATTCTACTTTCCTCAAGTCCCATGCGATAGCCCAATGCAACGCTTAATAATAAATATGCAATCGGATTAAGGTGTGGAGTACCAATTACAGTAATATTCTCTCCTTTTAGGTTGTCTATTCCTTCCGTATTACCGAAATAAATGTCTTTCCTTTTTTCAAAATTGAAAAAGTCTTTATATGTAATAATTTTACTGTTAGGATTATACTGATTCATAAGATTATCAGCAAGACGAATTAATTCATTTTTATTTTCATTAATCGTAAATCTACTAAAACTTTTAGATGTAATTTGTAGAATATTACCCTTTGGCCTTACGAGGCCCAAATCAACAAATGTAACATCTTCTCCAAACACTAATTTAGATATTTTTTCATTTATGGTAGCACTTAGTATGATGATTTTTTTATTGGAAGGTATTTTATTTTTTTGTATAAAGTAAATGTAGTCTGTATTGTGAATTCTTTTTCTGAGGAAATAATCGCAGTTTAGAAAACCTAAAATATTGGAACTTATTGTTGTTTCCTCAACTATGGTCTGTTCTAGTTCTTTTATAGACGGCAGCAGGAACGAAGATCTTTCTTGAACAATATCAAACGGGGTGTTCAATATCATATTTTGTAATGTAAGAAAGACATCCTTATTCAATTCGTTATCTTGCAGTTTTGTGAAAGCAAAAACTAAATCAGATACTTTCATTTGCGATATTGGAAATAAATTTTGTATTGGATCTTCATCAAAGATAATTGTTGAGTTTGAATCATGGTTTGTAAAAATTGCGCGCTGATGGGTAGTTAGTAATATCTCATTTTTTATAGTCTTCGTTTTTTCTAAATCATTAAGAAATCTTGATACATCTTCACTATTACTCGATATTTGTCTTAAATACTTATTGACTGTCCTAAATGCACCAATATTATATAAATGTTCAATTTTTTCCGCATATCGTTTATCAAGTACAGGTAATTCCGGGACTTTTAAATGTTTTATCTTCTTAGCGTTTAAGCGCTGTGAAACTTGTTCTTTCAATTTATGTGTTGGAAAAGCAATACTAAATTTATTTTTCGCCGCGAAATTAACTATTGCTTCTGTTTTCCCTATTCCAGTGGGGGCTTTTATTACATAGACACCTTGATTAGTACTTTTTAATATATCCCCAAAAACCTTTTCCAACTTATTATATACATCATTAATATCTTGAAATTGTGGTTCTTGTATTACCTGAACACTTCCTCTTGGCAATTTTCCTTGCTCTACCATGTTAAGGGCATGAAAGCATTCATTTGCAAAAGGGCAGTATGTGTCGCACCGTGTTGGTACGTAATTCATTTTCCTAATATAATTCATCATTAGGGACCATTCTTCGTTCTTTGTAAGGTAGTCTTTTCGAGAATTAATAATCTCAACCACCTTCGATCTGCCACCCTCAACATTTAACAGATTAGTCATTAAGCCAAACATTTCATTATGATATAGCCAGTAGTCCCCCGAAATTCCCTCTCGATAAAGTTTACATCTATTTTCTAGATTATCAAAAGGAAAATTCCGAATTTGTTTTACCTCTTGCTCTTCAAATAATTTCAGTTCAGAAGAAGAGTATACATCATGCTGAAATGAATCTTTAGAGAACACTAAATAATAGCATGAATGACTATTTTTTGCACGCGTACTATAGTAATTAATAGGGTTGGTGCGTTCTTTAGTCATTGAGACAAATAAATTATCACTGCTATTAGGAAGTTCATTTTCCGTAACCCACTTATAGTGAGGATATCCTTTATAGAAAGCCAAGCCTGAATCCCGACAGAAATTTCTCATATCTCTTGTCGGATTTGAACCAGTTTTTATTTTTCTAACTACAGCATCTAATATATTCGGTACACTGACAACGGCTTTATTGAAAGACTCAATTTTTTGTCCACCAAACAAAAGTCTGGCTGCATCATTAGCATTTTTGTCTGAAGATGGAAACAATGTTGTTAATGCTATTTGTATTACATTACGTACACGTATATCTTGGATTTCTTCATTCAAAATAAAAACCATTCTAAATTTATGATTTTCGTTTGTGTGACTAAAGGTTGTATAAATAAAAGTGGGTTCCACCCTTAATTTTGTGCCAAGTTTTATTGCCTCTTCAATCCGCAAACCTGAATCAATATCAAGGGCAAATACCTGCTGACTTTTCCAACTTTGGCTTGTCCTTTTATCATCATTGAATACAGCAGGTGTAAACGTTCTAGCATTTGGTATTGTTACATTTCTCATCAAATCATCGATTGATAGATACGTAACCTGTCCCGCTATCCTTCCTGAAATCTTAATTACTTCTCCCTTGTGGGGCTTTTCATTAAACCCCTCATAATCCAAACAAACCTTAATCTTTTCTTCTAAAACATTTTTCTTTTCAACCATTTGTTTCCTCCTTTCAATAAGGAGGAGCATGGTATTTTAATTCGTAGTTTGATTATAATTCTCTAATTGTTATTTTAAATCAACTCCTCGTAAAAACTTTTTCTTAAATGGTTACATCCATATGATAAGTCACTTAAAATAATCTATCAAATTTTCACGGTAAGTATTTTATGATATAAGGTGATATTAAAGCAAAAAAAGAAACTAATCTCCCAAAAGTTTGATCAAAATGCAAAATTAATAAAATCATAAAGATGTGCAAATCTAACCCTTGCTTCCTTCATATTTACATCGAAAAAATATTTAAATTAATACGAGTTAGGGGCCTAATCCCTTCATCTTACGGCAAGGAATTAGACCTTAACACAGCATGCTATTTCTTGGTGGATTAATTTATCGTACCAAAGGGCGATCAGGGTATATGATATAACATCAAAGCTAGTTTCATCTCTTTGTTTTTGTCATCATTTATATGAAATATATAGTTTAACCAAGATTCATCATACATTTTGTCGAACTTCACAAAATTTGGATGTTTCATTACTGATTCCTTTGCGACATTCACCACATTTGTAAAGTCCTTATTAGTTACAAACATTATTACTGCTGTCTTTGAGTCCCGCCATGTTAAATACCCTAAAAGCTGATCGATAGTCTGTAAAAGTGACTTTTCTCCTTTCCAAAATTTACATTCCCCTACAAATACATTGTTTCCATCATGTCTTAGTAAGATGTCAGTCTTACCACTTTTATTAAAGGTCTCTCCAGTTGCACTCCCATTAAAATTCGGTTCCAGCATCATTATAAAATGATCCCTTAAATCCTCTTCTCCCTTATTGGAATATACAGAAGGTTTTCTTTCAAACTCTTTTCCCATATCATTAATAATCTTTAATATATCTTGATAAGTTGTATTATCTAAAGTAGGGTCAGGAGAATAACTTTTAGTTGTTAGTACTGGTTTAACATTAATTTTCTTTTTAATTTTTGGTGATGGAACAGCAAAGGTACTTGATACATTGGCATTCTTTTTTATCGGGACAATTAAAGATGATTGTTGCTCCCTTCTTTTTAACAGCTCATTTTTTCTTGTTATAAAAATAGAAGATATGTATTCCTCTAAATTATCATTAAAGGTTGCTAAATCTTTATTAACATTACTTATCATTCCCTCCAAATCTTTCACGAAAGACTCATACTCTTTATTTAATCTACTAACATCATCATGAAATTGAATAAGTCTTAGAATAATTTCGTTCCCTTTAATATCAGCTCTTGGAGGGGATAACGAATAAGTAGAAGGCCTGTAATTAAAAAAACTAGGGTTCCCTTTAAATGGAACATGAAAATAATACACTAACTTAGGATAACTTTTACCTGGGTACACATGAAAGAGAGAAGGAAATTGCTCAGCTGGAATATTCTCTTCTTTTGATGTTGCATAAGCCTCATGGATATTTAATTCCAAGTAATCTAAGAAATACTCTTGTATCAAATGCAAGATATATCCTTCTTGTCCAACATTTAAAATATAATCATCTTTTTCATTATTAACATTTTCCTTAATCTGGAGTTTTTTAGATTGCAAATAATTAAATAAATCATTATTATTAAAAAGTAAATTAGATCTATAATACAAGTTCCGACAACTCCTTTATTCCCCAACTTCCGTTAAAAACGGGGATTATTCCATTATGTTAAAAATTCAAAAAGTGGTGACTTACAAACAAAGCATTAAACTATTCTTTATTACCAATTCTGTATTGTAAGAAGCGGACAAACACTATAAATCTATTGCAGGTTTTAATCGTATGGCCCTAAAAACCTTACTCCATCAAAATGGATTAAATGCGAGGGTGCATCAGCAACCCATACCTCCGTTTCCCATGCTATATCACTAATATACCTAGCCATTAATTCTCTATCAGGAAATGCAGTGACATAGACAATCCCAACTGTAGAATCCTTAAACAATGTTTGTAATTCCCTATGCCTTTTTCCATCAACAGGTCCATGACTTGTTACCGATTCCGCTAATATCAACCATTCTCTTTCAGGACAGTAAATAATAACGTCTGGCATTTTTCCATATGCATTTACTTTGACACCCAATTCTTTAAGTAAAGATTCATCGAAATAGCCCATTTTTTCACCAGTATCACCAGCATAAATTAAAATACCGCCTGGAATAAAACGTGGTCCAAATTCTTCAACAATTGATTTAATTAGCCTGCTATGCTCCCCTGGAGTAATAAATATTTCTTTGTCCTCAGCAATTTTTACTGGTATTTTATTTTGCTGTCTTTCCTTAGCATATAACTCCACGAGTGTTTTTCGACCTTCAAGGTATTCTACAAGGGCAATATTCCATTCTATCGTTCCATATTTCTTAATAAGCTCCAATGTTTCTCCTTCAATTTGGTAAACTGCCTTTGGGCTGTTAACTGGCCTCGATGGATCATCTGGATTGTATAAAGCAATACCTGCATCAACAAACTGATGCATAGAAAATCTCCTAAAAGTCTCACGTGAATTAGGAGCATACACTTTACCATATTCGTTCCTGCTAAATTCCATTATTGGCGTAATGCCTATCAATCTCTTTTCTGCTTGTTCCCATGTTTCCTCTGCACCCAAACTTAATAATGCCAACAGACAAAGGGCAGATCTTTCATTCTGTTGTGCCCTTGGTAAACCAAGTTGTTTAAGAATATCAATAGCTTGGACAATATTTGAATGCACCTTTTCCACTACAAAACCTCCTCCAACTTTATATCTATATCATCCTGAGAAATATCGCCTTTATATGAAAGGTACCAATCACCGAGAGTTGTTAAAATTTCAATCGAAGGAAAATACATCGCCCTAAGGTCGGTAGCATTTACCTGTGTATGTCCATTAAATAATCTAAAATATTTATCAACTAATGTGGAACTTAAATAAACATATAATCCAAAAGCTAATTCTTTTTGCATGCTGGTCCTATCTCTGTGTAGAACATTCAACCCATTATCAAAGCCAAGAACAGGTGAATTAAACATTTCTGGAATAGTTACACCAGATATTATTCTCTTTTTCTCTTCCTTTGCAGAAAACCTCCTAATTATGGTATAAAATCCATTTGGATAAAGCATTTTTTCGGTTTCTTCATTTCTTACAATAGCATTAGGCTTTTTTGAATCCCTTTTTATCCATTTGACACTACTTTGTTCTATATGGGTTGGATAAAGCATTGGAACAGTTCCGTCTTCTGGCATACTTCTAAGATGTTCCTTCGCTCTGAAACTTACAACTGGTCCAGTTGAAACGCTTATGCCTAAATCCTCTAAAGAATATTTAACAGAAGGGAACAAATCTATAATACTTTCTCCTTGCGATGTGGGAATGTGGAAGAAAGATTCAGAATCTCCTTCCCGAACAATCTGTTCAAAAGGATAAATATTTTCTTCATAATCGGTAAAACTAGCGTCTGTTGAGGTTGATATTTTTACCTTACCTTGCTTTCCGCCACGCTCTAGCATAATAATCACATTTTCCTGTAAAACCTCATCATCCTTAAAGGCTTTATTACGGGACTCAAATAAATGAAGGTGCTTTATTACCGTATCTTTTAAAATCAATTCCCTGAATGACCTATAATATGGTCCATTACAAAAACTACGAGGGATTATTGCAACAATTTGACCTCCATCAGCCAACAACTTTATTGTAAGTGCAACAAATGCAGAATATAAATTAACTGTCTCTATACCTATACTTCTAAGTAACCTCCGATGCAGTGAGTTACTTCTGATTTTCTTGTATGGTGGGTTTAATATAGCATGCGTATATTTTCCAATCTGCTGATGATTAAACAAATTAAGTTGACTGTCTAGTTTGTCTACACCCCAAGCTATAAAATCCTCAGAAATTTTAAGTGATTCAATGTTTAGTTTATCCTTAAATGGTGACAATGTACTTTTTATACGACATCCTAAAATTTCGTCAACTTCCACCAACGTACAATCTATACTAGAAGTCTTTTCGTTTATTAATGTTTCCAATAAGGCTGCCGTTAGCGTTCCTATACCTGCACCAGCATCTAAAATATTTGGATTATCTAACTTATCACTATCAAATAAAGATGCCATGAATCTTGCGACTGTAACGGGTGTTAGATACTGACTATATTCTGACTTGTTGATGAGCATATCATTAAGTTCAATACGCTCTCGGTCTAGCAATTCAATTGTATTATTCAACGACTTCACCTTCTTTAATTTATTCTCAAAATAGAACTTTCCATTTATATTCATTATAACATTTTGTATAAAGTTTGTTTTTGCCTCTCCACTTCTAAGGACTTTAAAAATTCACATAATATGTGTCCTATAATAAAAACGGGTGAACCTTTACTTTAATTATACTTTTATATTCAATTCATTGAGTTATTCCTAAATAGTAAACAATCACAACTAGGACTTTGAATTAACCATACAATCTAATCTACCCATATATAAAGCTGAACTGTTGTCTTACGCTTGTATAACCCATTAATAATTAGGGATAGGTTGCCTTTTAAATCGAAGTTATAGGGGAAGTTATACATATGTACAGTTGAACTAAATTAATGGGTTTTAATAAATTTAATTCTAAATCAAAATATTTCTTTATAGATTTGATTTGTATATCATTTTGTTATATAAATAGATTGTAGGGTATTATCATATCATTTAAAACATTCCATCAAAATACAAATTATAATCTGCCTACCAATATTTGAAGGAGGTAGATG